>NZ_JARESX010000024.1:0-104578 GCF_046026435.1 Paraburkholderia sp. RL17-381-BIF-C
CCCCCCCCCCGCCCCCGCCCGCCCCCCCCCCCCCGCGCGCCAGCTGCGCGTGAGGCTATTTCTTCACCGCCACCGTGGCGTTGTTCTTCGGCGTGTTGGCCGCAGCGGCCGCGCCTTTGGTCTGTGCAGACGCCGCAGCCTGCGGGTTAGCAGCCGCGCCAGCCGGACAGATAGCGAGACCCTCCGCCTGCAGGCGCTCGACGGTATGCCCGCCCATGCCTTTGACGCGCTTGCCGAGATCGGCCGGGTCCTTGAACGGACCATGCGCTGCACGCTCGTCGAGAATGGCTTTCGCTTTGGCAGGACCGATGCCCTTGATGCCGCGCAGCGCATCCTCATTAGCCGTGTTGACGTCGACCGCCGCATAAGCGTGGCCAAAAGCGGCGAGCATGGCCGCGGTAACCAGAATTTTTCGAAACATATGGAATCTCCCTCGTACAACCGGTTGGCGACCATCACCAACCGGGAGATTCCAGTTTAAAGAGGGATCCGAATTATTTACACCTGGCCGAACAGCCAACGTACATAACGGTCGACACCTTCCTGCACGCTCAGGAACGGCGCGTCGTAGCCGGCCGCGCGCAGCTTCGACTGGTCCGCTTGCGTGAAGCACTGGTACTTGCCGCGCAAGGCGTCGGGGAACGGAATGTATTCGATCAGCCCGCGCTGCACCTGATCCGCGAGCGACAGCGCTGGTTCGTTGTTGAGCGAGCGCAGCGTGTTGACCACCGTGCTGGCAATGTCGTTGAACGGTTGCGCACGGCCGCTGCCGAGGTTGAAGATGCCCGACTTGTCCGGATTGTCGAAGAAGAACAGGTTGACCTTCACCACGTCTTCAACCGAAACGAAGTCGCGCGTCTGTTCGCCCGCGGCATAGCCGTTGTATTCGCCGAACAGCTTGACCTTGCCCTCGGCGCGGAACTGGTTGAAGTTGTGGAACGCCACCGACGCCATGCGCGCCTTATGCGTTTCGCGCGGCCCGTAGACGTTGAAATAACGGAAGCCGGCAATCTGGCTCCTCGCGGTGGGCAGCACGCGGCGGATCACCTGATCGAACAGGAACTTCGAGTAGCCGTACACGTTCAGCGGCTGCTCGACTTCGCGCTCTTCGACGAACCGGCTCGAGCCGCCATACGTTGCCGCCGACGACGCATACAGGAACTGGATGTTCTGCGCGAGGCAGACGTCCAGCACTTCGCGGCTGTAGCGGAAGTTGTTGTCCATCATGTAGCGGCCGTCGGTTTCCATCGTGTCCGAACAGGCGCCTTCGTGGAAAATCGCGCGCACCTTGCCGAAGTCGCCACGCTTGAAGCGTTCGACGAACTCGGTCTTGTCGAGGTAGTCGTCGATCTCGCAGTCGACGAGGTTCTTGAATTTGTCCGCGCGCGTCAGATTGTCGACCGCGATGATGCGTTGTTCACCGCGCTCGTTGAGCGCCTTCACGAGATTGCTGCCGATAAAACCGGCCGCGCCGGTGACGATGAGGGTCATGATTGATGATCCTGCGATAGTGAGCTTGGCATGGGATCGGAGTCAGCGCCTGGCGCTCGCTCCGATCGACAGGTTCAGTCGACGCCGCGCGGGTCCCCGTTACACGCTGTTCACAGAAGCACGGCGAGGGATCCGGCGGGCCGCATCAATGAAAAAGTTCGTCGTAGTCGACGGTGGCGGTGCCGAGTTTGCCGACCACGATGCCGGCCGCGCGATTCGCGAGCCCGACCGCCTCGACCAGCGTGAGGCCCGCGCCGAGCATCGCGGCAAGCGTGGCGATCACGGTGTCGCCCGCGCCCGAGACATCATACACTTCGCGTGCGACCGCCGATGCGTGCAGGACGCCGTCGTCCGAGAAGAGCGTCATGCCCTCTTCCGAGCGCGTCAGCAGCAACGCCTTGAACTGAAGATCGGTGCGCAGTTTCGTCACGCGCGCGAGCAGATCCTCTTCAGATTTCCACTGCCCAACCACCTCGCGCAACTCGGCGCGGTTCGGCGTGATCAGCGTCGCGCCGCGATAGCGTTCCCAGTCGTCGCCCTTCGGATCGACCAGCACCGGCTTGCCGGCCGCATGCGCCTTCGCGATCATCTGCGTGACGTGGGTCAGGCCGCCCTTCGCGTAGTCGGACATCAGGATCACGTCGTGCGACGGCAGCAGTTCGTCGAATCGTGCGAGACCGGCGAGCAGCACTTCGTGCGCCGGCGAGTTTTCGAAGTCGACGCGCAGCAGCTGTTGCTGGCGCGACAGCACACGCAGCTTGATCGTGGTGAGAAGCGCCGGGTCACGCTCGAGATAGGGCTTCACGCCGCTTTCGTTCAGCAACTGCACGATGCGCTCGCCAGGTTCGTCATGGCCGACCACGCATAGCAAGCCTGCTTGCGCGCCGAGCGCGACCGCGTTGCGCGCGACGTTCGCCGCGCCGCCCAAGCGGTCTTCCTGACGCTGCACGTGCACGACCGGCACCGGCGCTTCCGGCGAAATGCGGTTCACGTCGCCGAACCAGTAGCGATCGAGCATGACGTCGCCCACCACCAGCACGCGCGCCGCTGCGAGCTGTTCGCGCGGCACGACGGTGAGCTGCGGCGCGGGGGTGGACGGGATGGCGCCGGGCACGGTCTCAGGCATCGGCCGGAAGTTCAGAGGGTTGGGCATAAGGGCGTCCAATCGAGTGATAGTCGATGCCGAGTTCGGTCATCGCGTCCGGTTCATACAGGTTGCGTCCGTCGAAAATCAGCGGCGACTTCAGCACCGATTTCAGATGCACGAAATCCGGGCTCTTGAATTCTTTCCATTCGGTCACGATCACGAGCGCGTCGGCGTCCGTCAACGTTTCGTCCTGCGTGCCCGCGAAGGTGAGACGCGCGAACTGGTCCGGCACGTCATGCAGATCCATGGCGAACACGCGGCGCGCTTCGGTCACCGCAACCGGATCGTACGCGCGCACGTGGGCGCCGCGCGCGAGCAGTTCCGCGATCAGGCGACGGCTCGGCGCCTCGCGCATGTCGTCGGTATTAGGCTTGAACGCGAGCCCCCACACGGCGAACGTACGGCCGCTCAGATCGTCGCCGAGCTTGCCCGTGATCTTGTGCACCAGCACGTCTTTCTGTTTGTCGTTCACTTCCTCGACCGCTTCGAGGATGCGCAAATTGTGGCCACTCTCGCTAGCCGTGCGGATCAGCGCCTGGACGTCCTTCGGGAAACACGAGCCGCCGTAGCCGCAACCGGCATACAGGAAGTGATAGCCGATGCGCGGATCGGAGCCGATGCCGCGGCGCACCGCCTCGATATCCGCGCCGACGCGGTCCGCCAGATTCGACATCTCGTTCATGAACGAGATGCGCGTGGCGAGCATCGCATTGGCGGCGTATTTGGTGAATTCGGCCGAGCGCACGTCCATGTAGAGCGTGCGTTCGTGATTGCGGTTGAACGGCGCGTACAGACGCTTCATCAGTTCGCGCGCGCGCAGGCCGGCTTCGTCTTCATCCAGGCCGATCACGATGCGGTCGGGGCGCATGAAGTCGTCGACCGCCGCGCCTTCCTTCAGGAATTCGGGATTGGACACCACCGAGAAGCGATGTTGCGCGCTGCCCGCGAGTCCGCGTTTGGCCAGTTCTTCTTCGACCACCGCGCGTACACGCTGCGCGGTGCCGACCGGTACCGTCGATTTGTCGACGATCACCTTGAAGCCGTTCATCGTGCGGCCGATGTTGCGGGCCGCTTCGAGCACGTATTGCAGATCGGCCGAACCGTCTTCGTCCGGGGGCGTGCCGACGGCGATGAACTGCACGTCGCCGTGCGCGACGCTGGCTTCGACATCCGTGGAAAACGTGATGCGGCGCGCCGCGCGCGTGCGGGCGATCATCTCCTGCAAGCCGGGCTCGTGAATCGGCACGCCGCCGTTGTTGAGGATTTCGATCTTGCGCGGATCGACGTCCAGACAGAAAACGTCGTGGCCGATCTCGGCGAGGCACGCGCCGGTGACGAGACCCACATAGCCCGTGCCGATAATGGTGATTTTCATACGCTTTCCGGTAGAAGGTTCCGGTGATGATTCCCGACGATAAAGCCGGTCATGAACAGGTTGCGAGATCCGCCCGCGCGGGGATGCTTGCCACGCGCGGATTCGCGGCGCGAGCGCGTGGCTGGACCCGGCGTGACCACCCGCGTGTTAGTTCGACGCGGTGATCGGCTCGACCCGGCGCGGCGCATAGGTTTCCCAACCGCTGCAACCCGGGCACTGCCAGTAAAAAAGCCGCGCCCTGAAACCGCAATTCTGGCACGTATACCGTGGCAGATTTTTGGTGCGCTGGCGAATCAGCGTGCGCATCAGTTCGAGTTCGCTGCGGCGCGGCTCTTCCGCGACGGCTTCCTGTGCCTCGAGCAGCCGCGTCATGCCCGCCAGATTTGGCGACTTCTGCATTTGTGAGCGCGCCAGCGCATGCGCGGCCTCGGGTCCGCGCAGCGATGCGACGTGCTGGTAAGCCACGTCGAGCAGATCGTTGGTCGGATAGCGGTCCACCCACGTGGTGAGCAGATCGGCGCCATCTTGCGGACGGCCGAGCGCCTCGTAAGCCTTCATCAGCTTTTCCGCGACCAGCGGCAGATAAGCCGGATTCTGCTCCTCCACCCGCCGCCATTGGGCGATCGCCGCTTCCGGCGCACCGCCCGCCGCGTCGACGTCGCCGAACAGGATCGTGGCGCGCACATTGGTCGGGTTCGCCTTCAATGCGAAACCGAGCTGACGGCGGGCCTCGTCGGGCTTCTTCTGTTGCAGCGCTTCCTGCGCGAGTTCGCAGTGGAACTGCGCGATTTCCTTGTCGAGCGACTCCGCACCCATCGTTTCCAGATGACGGGCCGTGTCGATCGACTTGACCCAGTCCTTCTCGATTTCGTAGATGGTGAGAAGCGCGCGCTGCGCGCCGAGCGCATAGTCGCCGGTTTCGAGCGAGCGGAAGGTTTCTTCGGCGCGATCGAGCAAGCCCGCTTTCAGGAAATCCTGCCCCAACTCATAGAGCGCATGATCGCGCTCGCTGACCGGCAGGTCGGCACGGCTCAACAGATTCTGATGCACGCGAATCGCGCGATCCGTTTCACCGCGGCGACGGAACAGGTTGCCCAGCGCGAAGTGCAGTTCGACCGTTTCCGGATCGAGCTTGACCACTTCGATGAACGCGTCGATCGCCTGGTCCGGCTGCTCGTTGAGCAGGAAATTCAGGCCGCGAAAATACGAGCGCGGCAGGTTGGCGCTTTCAGACAGCAGCGTCTTGAGGTCGTAGCGCGCAGCCATCCAGCCAAACGCGAAAGCGACGGGTATGACAAGCAGCCACCAGAAGTCTAGATCCATGCGATAAATGCAAATGTGCGGGAAAGCGAAGACGGAAAGCCGCGCTCATGCGCGCGGCGAAGGGAATTCAGATCAGCGGCGGCATGGGCGGCTGTTCGACCACGACCGGGGTTTCGCGCGCCACGCGCAACTCGCGTTTGAGCCGGCCGTTTTCCATGCGCAAGCGCACCATGGCCGGCATCGACGACACCAGCCCAGCCAGCAGCCCTACCACGAAGAACGCGAGGCCGATCAGGATCAACGGCGCCGACCATGCGTAGCCGGCGAGGAAATTCAGCGTAGCAGGTTGTGTGTTGGAGAGCGCCAGCACCAGCAGCAGCACGAACACCAGCACACGGATCAGCCAGACGATAAATTTCATGTATAGGTCTCTTGACGGCAGTTGCGGGGTGACGCCGGCTTGATGACGCGTCGCGCCACGGTGTTGCCCGCGCCGAAGTGACCCGTATTGTAATTGAAGCCCTCGCGGCTGGGCAGGAACTGGCGGATTACGGGCTTACGGGGCTTTATCGTGCTACATCTTGCCGCAAACGGCTACGCGCGCTGGAGAGTCGGAGATTGGGTGATTGGGTAGTCACGCGGTTAGACGGCTCGGCGGGAGGCGCTACCAGCCAATCGCACGTCGATCCAAGTGAATCCGCACGTGCAAAACGTACAGACAAAAAAAAAGCACCCGAAGGCGCTTTTTCTGGTCTTTTGCCGACTGGCTTTGGCCGCTGACGCTACCCATGCCACGCTGCAAATAACACAGCGAAGCATTTACAGGTCGTCATCCGGCTCTTCGGCCTTCAGCGGCTCGCCCGCGCGACGATCTACCCGCTCGCGCAATTCCTTGCCCGGCTTGAAGTGCGGTACGTACTTCTCAGGTACCAACACCTTCTCGCCCGACTTCGGATTACGCCCGACGCGGGAGGGACGGCGGTTAAGGCCGAAGCTGCCGAAGCCACGAATTTCGATGCGATGACCGTTGGCAAGCGCCTCCGACATCGCATCAAGCATCGTCTTCACCGCGAAATCCGCATCTTTAAGAACAAGTTGCGGAAATCGCGTAGCCAGCTGGGCGACCAATTCCGATTTGGTCATACTGCAGCAGACCTCTCAGGCTTACTGGTTCTGGCCGTCGAGCTTGGCCTTCAGCAGCGCGCCGAGGTTCGTCGTGCCGGTAGCAGCCGAGCTCGAGTCCGACGAAGCCAGGCCGCGGATCGCTTCCTGTTGCTCAGCCGAATCCTTGGCCTTGATCGACAGGTTGATGCCACGCGACTTGCGATCGATGTTGATGATCATCGCGTTGACCTTGTCGCCGTCCTTCAGCACGTTGCGAGCATCTTCCACGCGATCTTGTGCGATTTCCGAAGCGCGCAGGTAGCCTTCGACTTCAGCCGACAGCTGAACCACGGCACCCTTCGCGTCCACCGACTTGACCACGCCGTCGACGATCGAACCCTTGTCGTTCATGGCAACGAAGTTGCTGAACGGGTCGCCTTCGAGCTGCTTGATGCCCAGCGAAATGCGTTCCTTCTCGACGTCGATGCCGAGAACGATCGCTTCCACTTCGTCGCCCTTCTTGTACTTGCGAACTGCTTCTTCGCCCGTTTCCGACCACGACAGGTCCGACAGGTGAACCAGACCGTCGATGCCGCCCGGCAGACCGATGAAGACGCCGAAGTCGGTGATCGACTTGATCGCGCCTTGCAGCTTGTCGCCCTTCTTGAAGTTGCGGCTGAAGTCGTCCCACGGGTTCGGCTTGCATTGCTTCATGCCGAGGCTGATACGGCGGCGGTCTTCGTCGATTTCGAGAACCATGACTTCGACTTCGTCGCCCAGTTGCACAACCTTCGACGGTGCAACGTTCTTGTTCGTCCAGTCCATTTCCGACACGTGAACCAGGCCTTCGATGCCCGATTCGACTTCGACGAATGCGCCGTAGTCGGTGATATTGGTGACCTTACCGAACAGGCGCGTGCCCGACGGGTAACGGCGCGAAATGCCTTCCCACGGATCGTCGCCCAGTTGCTTGATGCCCAGCGAAACTCGGTTCTTCTCTTGGTCGAACTTGAGGATCTTCGCGGTGACTTCCTGGCCAACCGACAGCACTTCGCTCGGGTGACGCACGCGACGCCATGCGATGTCGGTGATGTGCAGCAGGCCGTCGATACCGCCGAGGTCCACGAACGCGCCGTAATCGGTGATGTTCTTCACCACGCCTTCCACGATCGCGCCTTCCTTCAGCGTTTCGAGCAGCTTTGCGCGCTCTTCGCCTTGGGTCGCTTCGATCACAGCGCGGCGCGAGAGCACGACGTTGTTACGCTTGCGGTCGAGCTTGATGACGCGGAATTCCAGCGTCTTGCCTTCGTACGGGGTCGTGTCCTTGACCGGACGAGTATCAACCAGCGAACCCGGCAGGAACGCGCGGATGCCGTTGACCATGACGGTCATGCCGCCCTTGACCTTGCCCGTGATCGTGCCGGTCACGAGTTCGTTGTTGTCGAGAGCCTTTTCCAGCGACAGCCACGAAGCCAGGCGCTTCGCCTTGTCGCGCGACAGGATCGTGTCGCCATAGCCGTTTTCCAGCGCGTCGATCGCGACGGAAACGAAGTCGCCCGCCTGCACTTCTACCTCGCCCGCGTCGTTCAGGAACTCTTCGAGCGGGATGTAGGCTTCGGACTTGAGACCAGCGTTGACGACCACGAAGTTGTGGTCAACACGCACGACTTCGGCGGAGATCACTTCGCCGGCGCGCATGTCTTGCTTGGTCAGCGACTCTTCGAACAGAGCCGCAAAAGATTCGGTATTCGGGGTAGAGGTTTGCAGGTCGGACATAAAAATCAAAATTTGCATGGTTCTCGCGGTGCCCGGCTGGCCGGATGGTCAGCAATAACGGCTAGTGTGCGAATGCCACGCGGGGTTAAAGGGTTAATACAAGCTTCGCGACGATCGCGAAACACCTACTGACAACGGACTTCTACTGCGCCCACACCCGAAGCACAACTCGTACTTTCATCAAGCATGCGGGACTAAAGCTTCATACCATTGCACCACCTGCTCGACCGCCTGGTCGACCGACAATGCGGAGGTATCAAGCAGCTTTGCATCCGCTGCAGGCTTGAGTGGCGCGGCTACGCGCTGACTGTCACGCTCGTCGCGCTCACGCAAATCCCGGAGCAAGTCATCTATATTAGCAGAAAATCCTTTTTGGATCAATTGCTTATGCCGGCGCGCCGCGCGGGCCTCCACGCTGGCGGTCATGAACACCTTCAGCACGGCGTCCTGGAAGATCACGGTGCCCATGTCGCGGCCGTCGGCAACCAGCCCCGGTTCCTTACGAAAAGCCCGCTGGCGCGCCACCAGCGCGGTACGCACCGGCGCGTGCACAGCGATCGCGGAGGCGCGGCTGCCGACTTCCTCGGCGCGAATCTCTGCCGATACATCGACACCGTCGAGCTGCGCCAGCCCTTCGCGAAAAGTGATATGCAGATCGTCAATCAGCTTCGTCAGCGCATCGGCATCGTGCGCCGCAATGTTGTAGCGCAGGCTGGCGAGCGCGGCGAGACGGTACAGCGCGCCGCTGTCCAGCAAGTGGAAGCCGAGGCTCGCGGCAACCAGCGCGGCCACGGTGCCTTTGCCGGAGGCACTCGGGCCGTCGATCGTAATGACGGGCGTCTGGTGAAAGGGACGGGTCGGTTTCATCGAAAAAGTCGCACGTCGGTCGATTCGGGGTCGAATCAGGGTTGAGCAAGCGCAATAAAGCGCTCGAAATAATCGGGAAAGGTCTTGCCGACGCACTTCGGGTCGTTGATCCGCACCGGCACGCCACCGAGACTCACCAGCGAAAAGCACATGGCCATGCGGTGGTCATCGTAGGTATCGATGGCGGCGTTCGGAGTCAGCTTTTCAGGCGGTTCGATGACGATGAAGTCCTCGCCTTCCTGCACCTTGGCGCCGACCTTGCGCAGTTCTGTCGCCATCGCGGCGAGCCGGTCGGTTTCCTTCACGCGCCAGCTGGCGATATTGCGCAGCGTGGTTGCGCCGTCGGCGAACAGGGCCGCGACGGCGATCGTCATGGCAGCGTCGGGAATCAGATTGCAGTCCATGTCGATCGGCTCGAGCTTGCCGTTGTCGTGACCGACGCCGCGCACTTCGATCCAGTCGTCGCCCATCTGCAGGTTCGCGCCCATCTTGATCAGCGCATCGGCAAAGCCGACGTCGCCCTGAATGCTCGCGCGGCCAACGCCCTCCACTCTCAACGGCCCGCCGCCGAGGGCGCCGGCCGCGAGAAAGTACGAAGCGGACGACGCATCGCCCTCCACCATGATCGTGCCCGGCGACTGATACCGCTGCCCCGCCGGCACGATGAACTGATGCCAGCCGTTGCGCTCGACCTTGATGCCGAAGCGCTCCATCAGCTTGATGGTGATCTCGATGTACGGCTTCGAGATCAGTTCGCCGTCCACCTGCACGGTGCTCACGCCGCTTTCGGTGCGCAGCAGCGGCAGCGTCATGAGAAGCGACGTCAGGAACTGGCTCGACACGTCGCCACGCACGGTGATCGGCGCGTCGGCGTTGATCTGCCCGGGGCGAATCCGCAGCGGCGGATAGCCTTCGTTCTCTTCGTAATCGATCTTCGCGCCGAGCTGGCGCAGGCCGTCGACCAGATCGCCGATCGGCCGTTCGTGCATGCGCGGCACGCCGTGAATTCGATAGTCGCCACCATTGACCGCCAGCGCCGCCGTCAGCGGACGCACTGCCGTGCCGGCGTTGCCGAGAAACAGGTCGGCCGTGCGCGCCGTGAATGCGCCGCGCGTGCCCGCCACGACGCAGGTGTCGCCGTCGCGCTTCAGACGCACGCCGAGTTTTTCGAGCGCGTCGAGCATCACGCGGGTGTCGTCGGAGTCGAGCAGGTTCGTGATCGTCGTTTCGCCTTCGGCGAGCGCCGCGAGCAGCAGCACCCGGTTCGAGATGCTCTTCGAACCTGGCAGACGAATCGTGCCGGACGCGCGGGAGAACGGTCCGAGATCGAGGAATTCCATGATTGAGTCCAGTTTCCGGTTATTTCGACGCGTCGCTATTGGCGACGCCGGCAGCGCGCTGTTCCTGCCATTCGGTACGCGCCACGCGCGAGCGCGCGAACACGGTTTCGAGGGCGGCGCCGTCAGCGGCTTCGATCGCCGCGCGCAGGCGCGCGAGCACGGCCGTATAGGCGTCGAGTTCGTCGAGCAGCGCAACGCGATTGGCCACGCACACGTCGCGCCACATTTCCGGGCTCGACGCGGCAATCCGCGTGAAGTCGCGGAAACCGCCCGCCGCGAACGAGAATTTCAGCGCGGCATCGGGCGAATTGAGAATCTGCTCGACCAGCGCGAACGAGAGCACGTGCGGCAAATGGCTGACCGACGCGAACACGCGGTCGTGCTGCTCAGGTGTCATATTGCGCACCAGCGCGCCGGTGGCCCGCCACATGGCCGCGACGCGCTCCACGTCTGCCGACGCGTTCTCAGGCAGCGGGCACAACACGACATTGCGGCCCACATACAAGTCAGGCAATGCGGCATCCACGCCGCTTGCCTCGCGGCCGGCAATCGGATGCCCCGGCACGAACTGGCCGATACGCGCGCCGAGCGCCGCACGGGCAGCAGCGACCACGTCCGACTTGGTGCTGCCGGCGTCGGTGATGATCGTGGCATCATCGAGAAATGGGGCGATGCGCTCGAGAAGCGGCTGCGTTTGCGCGACCGGCGCGGCCAGCAGCACGAAGTCGGCGCCGCGGAGGGCGTCACGCAGCGAGGCGTCGTCGTTTAAGGCCGCCGAGCCGTCGATCACGCCCAGTTCCAGCGCACGCTCGGTCGACGCAGACGAACGTCCGACACCAATCACCTTGCGCGCACCCTCGGTCTCGTCCCGCTCGCGCAACGCGCGCGCAAGCGATCCGCCGATCAGGCCGACACCGAAAATTACCAGCTTGTTAAAAGAAAACGCGGCCACGTCGGTCACAAATTGAGCGCGCCTGTCGTGCCGACGAGGCGCGCGGGTCAAGGGTTACCGCTTACGCGGTAGCGAGCGTTTTTTCGAGCGCCGCGATGAATGCTTCGTTCTCTTCCGGCAGGCCGATCGTGATGCGCAGCCATTGCGGCAAACCGTAGTTGCCGACCGGACGCACGATCACACCCTGCTTCAGCAACGCCAGGTTGACGCGATTGCCGGCTGCGTCGTCGTTGCCGACACGCACCAGCACGAAGTTGCCATCCGACGGCACATATTCCAGACCGAGCTTGTCGAACGCTTCGATCAGACGGCGATAGCCTTGCGCGTTCAACGCGGCGCTCTTTTCCAGAAACGCCTTGTCATTCAGTGCAGCGATCGCCGCGGCTTGCGCCAGCGTGTTCACATTGAACGGCTGACGCAGACGATTCAGCAGGTCGGTCAACTCGGGCTGTGCGATCGCGAAACCCACGCGCAAGCCCGCCAGGCCGAACGCCTTCGAAAACGTGCGCGACACCAGCAGATTCGGATAGCGGCGCACCCACGCGATCGAGTCGTAGCGCTTCTCTTCCGGCAGATACTCCGTGTACGCCTCGTCGAGCACTACGACCACGTTGCGCGGCACCTTGTCGAGAAACGCCTCGAGCTTCGCGCCTTCGATGAACGTGCCGGTCGGGTTGTTCGGGTTGGCGACGAAGATCAGGCGCGTGTCGTCGGTGATCGCGGCGAGCATCGCGTCGAGATCGTGACCGTATTTGACGGCCGGCACGACGATCGCACGAGCACCCAAGCCTTGCGTCGCCAACGCGTAAACCGCGAACGAGTACTGTGCATAGACGATCGACTGGCCCTTTTCCACAAAGGCATGCGCCGCAATTTCGAGGATGTCGTTACTGCCGTTGCCAAGCGTGATCCAGTCCGCCGGCACGCCATAGCGCTCGCTCAGCGCAGTTTTCAGCTCGAACGCATTGGCATCCGGGTAGCGGCCCAGTTCGCTGGCGGCCTGCGCCATGGCACGCTGCGCCGACTCCGGCATGCCGAGCGGATTCTCGTTCGACGCGAGTTTCACGATGGTCGCTTCGTCCAGACCGAACTCGCGGGCCACTTCCGAAATCGGTTTGCCTGCGATGTAAGGCGCAATAGCGCGAACGTAGGAAGGACCGAAAGACGCTGTCATGAGACTCTCCGAACGACTATGAGTAATTGAATGTGCGGCTGGCGCGCCCGGATGCTGCGGACCGCCGCTTGAGTAGCTTCAGTGGGCGCGCGGATACGAGCCCAGAATTTTCAGGAATGCAGCCTTCTCGCCGAGTTCGGCGAGCGCGGCGGCAACCGCCGGATCGTCGCGATGACCTTCGACGTCGATATAGAAGTAGTACTCCCACGTGCCGACGCGCGCCGGTCGCGATTCGAAGCGCGTCATCGATACGCTGTGACGCGCCAGCGGCTCCAGCAGCTTGAACACGGCGCCGGGCTCGTTCTGCACGGAAACGATCAGCGAAGTCTGGTCGTGTCCGCTCGGGCCGGCGGGCTGCTTGCCGATCATCACGAAGCGCGTGCGGTTGTGCGGATCGTCCTGGATCAGCGCATACGCTACCTGCAGGCCGTAGTGAGTCGCAGCGCGATCGCCGGCGATCGCCGCCACCGTCGGATCTTCAGCGGCCATGCGCGCCGCTTCCGCGTTGCTCGACACCGCCTGGCGCTCCAGATGCGGCGCGTTGGTCGACAGCCAGCGCTGGCATTGGGCGAGCGCCTGCGCGTGCGCGCACACACGCGTCACGCCGGTGAGGTCGCCGTTTAGCGTCAACAAATTATGATGAATCGGCAAAGCCAGTTCGCCGCCGATCGTGAGTTGCGTTTGCAGCAGCAGATCGAGCGTGCGTGACACCGCGCCTTCGGTCGAATTCTCGACCGGCACGACGCCGAATTCCGCGGCGCCCGCTTCGACCGAGCGAAACACTTCATCGATCGACGGACATGGCAAGCCTTCGATCGACTGACCGAAGTACTCGTGCATGGCCTGTTCGCTGTAGGTGCCGACCGGGCCGAGGTAAGCGGCCTTGATGGTCTTCTCGAGCGCGCGGCTCGCGGCCATGATCTCGCGCCAGATCGCACTGATATGCTCGCTCGCGAGCGGCCCTTCGCTCATGTCCTGCAGACGCGCGATCACCTGCTGTTCGCGCTCCGGCCTGAACACCGGCGCGTTGAAATGCTTCTTGACTTCGCCCACCTCGAGCGCCACCGCGGCGCGTTGATTGAGGAGCGCGATCAACTGCGCGTCGAGCGCGTCGATGCGTTCGCGAAGAGGCTTGAGTCGGGTATTAAGTTCGTCGTCCATGCGTGAAAAAGGCCCTGCCGGTAGCTGCTGCACAAATGCGTGCTGGAAAGGATGCGCGCGCCCTGATGACTCAGGCGCTGCGCTGTTCGAATTCCTTCATGTATTCGACAAGCGCTTTGACGCCCTCGAGCGGGACGGCGTTATAAATCGACGCCCGCATGCCGCCGACGGACTTGTGGCCCTTTAGCTGCACCATTCCCCGCGCTTTCGCGCCGGCCAGGAAATCTTCGTTGCGGGACTCGTCGGCGAGGAAGAACGGGACGTTCATCCGCGAGCGCGAGCCACGTTCGACCTTGTTCAGATAGAAGCTGCTCGAGTCGATCGCGTCGTACAGCAACTTCGACTTTTCGAGATTACGTGCTTCCATCGCGGCAAGGCCGCCCTGCTTCTTCAACCACTTGAACACCAGCCCGGCGATGTAGATCGCATACGTGGGCGGTGTGTTGTACATCGAATTGTTCTCGGCGACGGTCTTCCATTCGAACGTCGACGGGCAGATCGGCAGCGCACGATCCAGCATGTCTTCGCGCACGACCACCACCGTCACGCCGGCCATGCCGATGTTCTTCTGCGCGCCGCCGAACAGCACGCCGTATTTGGCGATGTCCATGGGACGCGACAGGATATGCGACGACGCGTCCGCCACCAGCGGAATATCGCCGAGATCGGGAATCTCGAACGTCTCGACGCCGTGGATCGTCTCGTTCGTGCATAGATGCACGTAAGCCGGGTCGTCCGACAGTTGCCATTCGGAGCGCGCGGGCGCGCGGGTGAAACCCTCGGCCGTCTGGCCGCTCGCCGCCAGATGCACGGTGCCGTACTTCTGCGCTTCCTTGAACGACTTCTGCGACCAGGAACCCGTCACGACGAAATCCGCGCGCGGCTTCGCGCCCATCAGATTCATCGGCACGATTGCGTTCTCGCCGAGACCGCCGCCTTGCAGGAACAGAATGCGATGGCTGGCCGGCACCTCGAGCAGGTCGCGCAGATCGACGAGCGCTTCCTCGTGGATCGACATGAACTCTTTCCCGCGATGGCTCATTTCCATCACGCTCATGCCGCTGCCTTGCCAATCGAGCATTTCGTCGGCGGCTTGACGCAGCACTTCTTCGGGCATGGCCGCAGGGCCGGCGGAGAAATTAAAGACGCGCATCGTGAGATCCTGGAAGCAGGCGCGAAAAACGAAGATCGCGCAAAAATCGGCGACGTTGGCAGCCGGGCCGGCAATGACCGTCAACTGACAACGTGATTTTGCCGGCGCAATTTTCTGACGCGGGTTTCAGGCCGCGGGTTGCAGGCCGCGGGCTTCAGACCATTTCGCGCCAAAAAAGAAAATGGCCGTCTGCGCGTGTGCGCAAACGGCCATTATCGCATTGTCACAGCCAAGCCGCCAAACCCCGTGCGCCATCCAGTCTATGAGGCGGCCCCACCGGGAGGCGGCTGGCGCGATATCAGCGCAGCCTTTCGACCTTGAGCTTACTTGGCCGGCTTGACCGACGCGACTTCCTTGTCGGCCTGGTCACGCGTTGCCTTGATCGATTGCGGCATGTACTTTTGCATCAAGCCGTTCACGACGTCGCGGCCAACCTGGTCTTGCACCTGGATGAACTTGCGGCCGGTCGGGCTCTTGTAGAACGTCGTCAGATCCTTGATTTCCGACGTGCTGTAGTACTTCGCGTACGCGTCGTACTGAGCTTGCATGGCGTCCTGACGGAACGAGTCCGTGGCGAACACCTGGCCTGCGCCGTCAACCAGCTTCGGCACTGCGTTCTTTTGCAGCGTCGGGACGGAAGCCTGCTTCTGCTTGTCCGTCATCGTCTTGTTTTCGCTCAGTGCGTCCGACAGGATTGCCGGAACCAGCTGCTTGGCTTGCATCTGGGCGCTGTTGCCGATCGCGCCGACGAGCTTTTGCGCGTCGATGGCGTCCAACAGGTCCTTGATTGCAGCCTGCTTGGCCGGATCAACCGGTGCCGCGGCAGCAGCCGGAGCCGCCGGAGCCGGGCTCTGAAGCGCTTGAGCCATAGCGAAGGTCGGCACGAGGGCAGCCAGCAACATCAGTTGTTTGAATCGTTTTTGCATCATTACTCCCTAATAGAAATGAACTTGAACAGCAAGCTGCGCAGGACACGTATCAGCCCGACACGCCATTATTCCCGGCGCAGCTTTCAACCAATCACTGAGACTGTAAGACGCAGACACGAATCAGGCAGCACCGCCCGGTTCGCCGCCGTTGTCACCCGCGCTGTCACCTTCGGCGGGACCTTCGACGTCGCCTTCCGCATCACCCTCTGCTTCCGCCTCAGCAACCTGTTGCAGACCTGAAAGCTTGGTCCCTTCGTCAAGGCTGATGAGTGTAACACCTTGGGTTGCACGTCCCATTTCCCGAATTTCCGACACTCGCGTACGGATTAGCACCCCGGTATTGGTGATCAGCATGATCTGCGCTTCCTGATCCACCAGCGTGGCGGCGACGACCTTGCCGTTGCGCTCCGAGGTCTGGATCGCGATCATGCCCTTCGTACCGCGGCCATGACGGGTGTATTCGATGATCGGCGTACGCTTGCCGAAACCGTTTTCCGTAGCGGTAAGCACCGACTGCTGCTCGTCGCCCGCCACCAGCAACGCGATCACGCTCTGACCGTCTTCGAGCTGCATGCCGCGCACGCCGCGCGCTTCGCGGCCCATCGGACGCACGTCGTTCTCGTCGAAGCGAACCGCCTTGCCTGAATCCGAGAACAGCATGACATCGTGCTGACCGTCCGTAATGGCGGCGCCGATCAGGTAATCGCCGTCATCCAGACCGACCGCAATAATACCTTTGCGCAACACACGCCCAAAGGCTTCCAGCGGCGTCTTTTTTACCGTTCCTAACGCGGTGCCCATGAAGACGAATTTGTCAGCCGAGAATTCCTTGACCGGCAAGACAACCGTAATCTTTTCGCCTTCCTGAAGCGGGAAGATATTGATAATCGGACGGCCGCGCGAGTTCCGCGAACCTTGCGGCACTTCGTAGACCTTCACGCTGTAGACGCGACCGCGATTCGAGAAGCACAGAATATGATCGTGCGTGTTCGCGATGAACAGCGTGTCGATCCAGTCGTCTTCTTTCATCGCCGTGGCCTGTTTGCCACGACCACCGCGTTTCTGCGCGCTGTATTCGGACAACGGCTGCGATTTCACGTAGCCGGCGTGCGACATGGTCACGACCATTTCTTGCGGCGTGATCAGATCTTCCGTATTCAGTTCGGTTGCGTTCAGCTCGATCTTCGAGCGGCGCGCGTCGCCGAATTCGGCTTTGATCGACGTGAGTTCGTCGACGATGATGGCCGTAATGCGTTCCGGACGAGCCAGAATGTCCAGCAGGTCGGCGATTTGCGCCATGACTTCGCGGTACTCGCCGATGATCTTGTCCTGCTCCAGGCCGGTCAGGCGCTGCAGACGCATCTGCAGAATTTCCTGAGCCTGAGTGTCGGACAGACGGTAGAGGCCGTCGGATTGCATGCCGAACGACGGATTCAAACCGTCAGGACGGTAGGCTTCGCGACCACCCGCCGTCGCATTTTCCGTCTCGGCGCGGGACAACATTTCGCGCACCAGCGAGGAATCCCACGGACGCGCCATCAATTCCTGCTTGGCGATCGGCGGAGTCGGCGCGGCTTTGATGATCGCGATGAACTCGTCGATGTTGGCGAGTGCAACCGCCAGACCTTCGAGCACGTGGCCGCGTTCACGCGCCTTGCGCAGTTCGTATACAGTGCGCCGCGTCAGCACTTCCCGGCGATGCGACAGGAAGCACGACAGCATTTCCTTCAGGTTCAGCAGCTTCGGCTGGCCGTCGACCAGCGCGACCATGTTCATGCCGAAGGTGTCCTGAAGCTGGGTCGCCTTGTACAGATTGTTCAGAACGACTTCCGGCACTTCGCCGCGCTTGAGTTCGATCACGACGCGCATGCCGCTCTTGTCGGACTCGTCGCGAATGTCGGAAATGCCCTCGAGCTTTTTCTCGTTCACCAGTTCGGCGATGCGCTCCAGAAGTGAGCGCTTGTTCACCTGATACGGCAATTCGTCGACGATGATCGACATGCGCTGACCGCGGTCGATTTCCTCGAAGTGCGTGAGCGCGCGCATCACCACGCGGCCGCGGCCGGTGCGATAGCCGTCGCGCACGCCGGCCACGCCGTAGATGATGCCGGCGGTCGGGAAGTCGGGCGCCGGAATGATCTCGATCAGCTCGTCGATCGTGGATTCCGGGTTCTTGAGCAGATGCTGGCACGCGTCGACAACCTCATTGAGGTTGTGCGGCGGGATGTTGGTCGCCATGCCGACCGCGATGCCGGACGAACCATTGATCAGCAGATTGGGAATGCGCGCCGGCAGGATGGCCGGTTCGTTTTCGCTGCCGTCGTAGTTCGGCGTGAAGTCGACCGTTTCCTTGTCGATGTCGGCCAGCAGTTCGTGGCCGATCTTCGCCATGCGGATTTCGGTGTACCGCATGGCCGCGGCATTGTCGCCGTCGACCGAACCGAAGTTGCCCTGGCCGTCGACCAGCATGTAGCGCAGGGAGAAGTCCTGAGCCATCCGGACGATGGTGTCGTATACAGCCGTGTCGCCGTGCGGGTGATATTTACCGATAACGTCGCCGACGATACGCGCGGACTTCTTGTAAGCCCGGTTCCAGTCGTTGTTCAGTTCGTGCATCGCGTACAGCACGCGCCGGTGCACCGGCTTCAGGCCATCGCGAACATCGGGAAGCGCACGCCCTACGATCACGCTCATCGCGTAATCGAGATACGAACGGCGCATTTCCTCCTCTAGGGAGATTGGCAGAGTCTCTTTGGCGAATTGATCCATTATCCGTATCTTTTACGTGCCAAGACGACGGCTTAACTGCAATTCGCCGCGTCTTCGCGTAAGCATTGCAGACGCAACGCATCACGCGATTCTAACATGCCGCGAATCCGCTCCCGACGAAGGTACGTATACCTATTAGGCAGTGAATGCGAAGCCCACCTCGACGCTCCATTTTTGAGAGAGAGCAGGCTCGATTCGTGCGTGGGGCAATTCGCCGCTGAGCCATGACTGGCGGCCCCTCCGGGCGATTACTTCTGTTGCGCATGCACCACAATTGGAGGGTGATTTGATGGGGGGCAGATTTTTTTATCGTTGGAAGGGAACGATATGGCAAAATGCCAACGCACAAAGAGTTAGACACTGCTCGAAGTCTACACAGCACGTTTTTTGTTCTACACCGATGTTATACTTCGAGCAATGTATGACTTGTCTTCGTCAACAGGCTCGCAGTAAACCTGCGGTAATCTCAATTTCGAGAGGAGAAATATGAATAAACTTTCAAAGCTCGCGTTCATTGCAGCTACCGCAGTTATGGCTGCATCCGCCATGGCGCAATCGGTGCCGGCGTCGCGACAAGCCACGAACGACAACTGGGTGAATGGTACCGGCGAATACGTGTGGATGAACGGCACGAACGAGCTTTGCTGGCGCGATGCATTCTGGACGCCGGCAACGGCCAACGCAAAGTGCGATGGCGCCCTGGTTGCCCAGGCTCCGACCCCGCCGGCTCCGGTCGCACCTGCACCGGCTATCACGAGCCAAAAGATTACGTATCAAGCTGACGCTCTGTTCGACTTCGACAAGGCAATCCTGAAGCCGGCCGGCAAGGAAAAGCTGGACGATCTGGCATCGAAGATCGGCGCGCTGAACCTGGAAGTCGTCGTCGCAACGGGTTACACGGACCGCATCGGTTCGGACAAGTACAACGACCGTCTGTCGCTGCGCCGCGCTCAAGCTGTGAAGGCATACCTGGTCAGCAAGGGCATCGAATCCAACCGTATCTATACGGAAGGCAAGGGCAAGCGCAACCCGGTCACGACCGGTTGCAACCAGAAGAACCACAAGCAACTCATCGCCTGCCTCGCACCGGATCGTCGCGTGGAAGTCGAAGTTGTCGGTACTTCGAAGCAATAAGCTGCGCGTTACCGCAGTATCAAAGCCCCGCTTCGGCGGGGCTTTTTTTATGTCCGGCCGCCTGCTCGCCTCCGTCTGCGCGCACCCGGCCGAACCTCGACGGGGCGGCATTTTGCCGCCTCGTCCCTCGACCTATATACTCCGGGTTTATCCTCGAGCGCCCGCTCACCGCTTTCTTCGAGGCAGCTTCCGCCATGACCAACGCCGATCCCCACGAACTGCAGAAATTTAGCGACCTTGCACATCGTTGGTGGGACCCGAATGCCGAATTCAAGCCACTGCACGAGCTCAATCCGATTCGCCTGAGCTGGATCGACGCGCACGCGCACCTTGCAGGCAAGACCGTGCTCGATATCGGCTGTGGCGGCGGCATTTTGTCCGAGTCGATGGCCGGTCTGGGCGCGCACGTCAAGGGGATCGACCTGTCGGCCCAGGCGTTGGGCGTGGCCGATCTTCACAGCCTTGAAAGCGGTGTAACCGTCGATTACGAAGAAATCGCCGCTGAGGCGCTCGCCGCCCGCGAACCGGGCAAGTACGACGTCGTAACCTGCATGGAAATGCTGGAGCACGTGCCTCAGCCCGCCGCCATCGTCGAAGCGTGCAAGACGCTGGTGAAACCGGGCGGCTGGGTGTTCTTTTCCACGCTGAACCGCAACGTGAAGTCATACCTGTTCGCCGTGATCGGCGCCGAGTACATCGCGCGCATGCTGCCCAAGGGCACGCACGACTACGCGCGCTTCATTCGCCCGTCGGAGTTGGCGAGCTTCGTGCGCGCTGCCAACCTGCGCACGGCGGATATCAAAGGCATCGTCTATAACCCGCTCAGCAAGCATTTCACGCTGTCCGCCGACACGAGTGTGAACTACATGCTCGCCTGCCGGCGCGACGTCTGATCCGCCCCGACCTGCCGGACTTACGAATCAATGAGCGATCCCACACCCCTGCCCCAACGCGAAGACAACGAAGACGCACTCGGTCTTTGCATGGCTGTGCTGTTCGACCTCGACGGCACGCTAGCCGACACGGCGCCCGACCTCGCGGCCGCCGTCAACAAGATGCGCCACGATCGCGGGCTCGAGATGGTACCGCTCGAAGATCTGCGCCCACTGGCGTCTGCGGGCGCGCGCGGGCTGATCGGTGGGGCGTTCGGGATCGGCCCCGAACATCACGAGTTCGCGTCGCTGCGCGAGGAATTCCTCGCCAACTACGAAGCGGACCTGTGTATCGAGACCACGCTGTTTCCGGGCATTCCGGAAATTCTCGACGAACTCGACGCCCGTGGCGTGCTCTGGGGCATCGTCACCAACAAGGTTGCGAGGCTCACCGAACCGCTGATCGCGCAACTGGGACTGGAAGAGCGCGCCGGCTGCATCGTCAGCGGCGACACGACTCCCCACTCGAAACCGCACCCGGCGCCTTTGCTGCACGCCGCACGGGAACTGGACGTGGTGCCGGAACGCGTCGTCTACGTTGGCGACGATCTGCGCGACGTGCAGGCGGGTTTCGCCGCCGGCATGAGGACCATCGCGGCAGCGTACGGCTACTGCGGCAACGATATTCCGCCGACACAATGGCACGCGCAGCACGTTGTCCAATCGCCGGCTGAATTGCAGAGACTATTGCGCGACCTCGGCTGAAGCATGGCCGCCCGGCCCGGCCAAGCCCGGGCGCCATTGCGCGGGCCGCGTCAATGAGTCAGGACGTGGCCGTCAATCTATTGTAAAATCTACGCTGGCTCATCTATTTTGAGCAACGAACCGCGGGGGCGACCTGGTTTCGACAGGGGTTGCGAAGCGGCTAGGGCATGTCGAGGACCCGTCACCTCGTTAATCAATGGGAAAAACGTAACTGCAAACGACGATACGTTCGCACTGGCAGCCTAAGGGCCGCCGTCCTCTGCCTAGTTTACTGACGGGCTAGAGTCGCAAGACCGGTAGCAATACCGACAGAGGTCATATACGTCAGTTAAGCCTTGGTGGTGTCACGACATCCGGGTCGAAAATCTAGTGAATCGCCGTAGTGCAGCGTGTTCGTCCGCGTCGCTACGGTTAAATCAAATGACAGAACTAAACATGTAGAACTGGTCGTAGAGTGCTTCTGGACGCGGGTTCGATTCCCGCCGCCTCCACCAGAACACGTTTTAGGCAGTACATTCAAGTCTCACCGAAAACCCGTAAGCGGCCTGCTGCTTGCGGGTTTTTTGTTGCCCGCCGCGTCCATCCTGCTCGACTGGTTCGCCACCCCTTGCCGCTCCCGCTCCCCATGCGAAGAAACGCTTGGAATAAACGCATCCGCTCGATCGTTTATTCCTCACGCGCGCGCACGCCGCGTTTCGCGCGAAACCAACACCAAGATCAGGAGCCGACATCATGCGCAAAACCCTTTTCTGCCTCGCCCTCCTCGCACTGCAACAAAGCGCGTTCGCCGAAGCGCCAAAAGTCGTCGACGGGCGTTTCGTCACGGCGGACGGCATGACGCTCTACACCTTCGACAAAGACACCACGCCCGGCGTGAGCACCTGCACTGGTGGCTGCCTGAACAATTGGCCGGCAGCCACGGCCAGCGCGTCGGACAAACCGTCCGGCGAGTGGACGCTAATTGCCGCCGCCGACGGCAAACACCAATGGGCGTACAAAGGGCACCCGCTCTATCGCTTCGCGGCGGACAAGCAGGCGGGAGATATGAAGGGAGACGGCTTCAAGGACATGTGGCACACGGCCAAACCCTGAGCGTCCGCCACAGGGTGAATGCAAAGGCAACGGCAACCGCAACGCCGGGCTAAACCTGAACCTGGAGACCCAGCGAAAGACGCCGGCAGAACGCCGGCGTTGCACAACCAACGGACTCGCGTATCCGCTTATTCGTCTTTAGGACACTGCAGATTGCAGCCATTCGGATCACCCATATCGCCGCGCTTGCGCATCGCCGATTTTTTACTGCTCTGATATTTGTCCGAGGGCGCCGACGCGGCAAACGGCATTTGCGGATGCTCGGCAAGACGAAACTGGTCTTGCAGGATACCGCCTGGAACACCCGGCGAATTCTGCGCAACAGCAACCGAAGCGGTGGCGAGCAGCACACCAGCCGTTGCCACGGCAGCACATGCGTGAAAAATAACGTTCATAGAGATCGGCGCGACATAACGCGCGGTTAAGGCGGAAGCGGAAGCTTAAAGAGTATCCCAAACGGACGCCATACGCAGCGCCGAACACAGCCTGATGTTTACGGCGGCTTACGCCACGGCTTCGCCGAGACCCTCTTCCAGTTCCACCACCCTGCCGCAGTCCTGCGGGTCATAGCCTTCGAGCTGATCGACGCTATGACGAAACGCGCTGCCGCGCAGCAGACCGATCACGGTCGCAAGCGGCGCACGCTCGAGGCGCGCGCGGTCGCAGGCAAAGTAATAGTCTTCGTCGACGACCGGGATGAAGTCGAGGCCGAAGTGATGCGCTGCGGGCTCCACGCCAAAGCCCACATCCGCCATGCCGCTCGCAACGAACGCCGCAATCGCCGAATGCGTGAGTTCCGCCGACGCATAACCATTCACCCGATCCGGATCCACCCCGACGTTGCGTAGTGCGAGATCCAGCAGCATGCGCGTGCCGGAGCCGGGCTGCCGGTTGACGAAGCGAATGTCGTCGCGCGCCAGATCGCCCAGGCCCGTGATTGCGCGCGGATTGCCCTTGCTCAGAAAGAGCCCCTGTTTGCGTCGCGTGAGATGCACGAGCACGTGACGCTGCGGATCGAGCCAGCGCCGGTACGCATCGGCACATGCCGCGCGAAACTCACCGCGCGGCACATGAAAGCCAGCCAGATCGCATTCGCCGCGCGCAAGCGCGCTCACCGCATCCGCGCTGTCGCGATACTTGATGTCGACCGGAAGATCGTTCGCGACCAGCGCCGTGACGAGTGCGGCCACGGCATAACCATGCGACGCGAAGATGCGCACGTCGTCGGCGGGCGGGGCGAGCCAGCGGTTCAGATCGCTCGCCACTTCGCTCGCGAGCGCCTGCATGTTGCCATCGAGCCTTTCGCCGCACAGACGCTGCGCACGCAATACGGCTTGCCCGAGTTCGGATAGCACCGAGCCGCGGCCGCGCTCCTTGGCGATCAGCGGACCGCCCAAACGCTCCTCGATGCTGCGCAGCAAACCCCACGCATGACGGTAGGACAAACCCTTAAGCGTCGCCGCCTGCGCGATGCTGCCGGACTCATCCACCAGCGCGAGCAACGGCACGACGTCCGACAGGCTTGCCTCGCGGCCATCCGGGCCCTTCACCACCAACTGCGCCTGGCACTCGATTCTGATCATATATGTTCAACTCTTTCCTATTGCGCCAGCCGAATCAGCCGCCTATTGTTCGGCTATCCCATATCGAATATACGAAGCATAAGTGCACGCATTATGAATGACAAGTGCATATATGCCTTTGGAGGAGCCACCACTTGGACGATTCCATCGCCATCGCACCGGATCAGCTCGTGCTGCGTCACGCGCAGCCGGGCAGATCGCTGCTAGCCGTCTTGCACGCGATTCAGGACGAACTCGGTTATGTGCCGCCCGCGGCGGTCGCGCCGCTCGCGCTCGCCATGAACCTGTCGCGCGCGGAAGTGCACGGCGTCATCACCTACTACCACCACTTCCGTACGCAGCCGGCCGCACAGGTCACGGTGCAACTGTGCCGCGCGGAAGCCTGCCGCAGCATGGGAACCGAAGCGCTGGCCCAGCATATCGAATCGCACACCGGCTGCCGCTTCGACGCCGAACATGAGCACGGCGCGACGGTGGAGCTGGAATCGGTGTATTGCCTCGGGCAATGCGCACTGTCGCCGGCACTCATGCTCAACGGCACCTTGCACGCCAAGGTCACGCCGCAAAAGTTCGACGCGATATTCGCGGCCGCCAACAAGTGCGTGGAGGTGACGGCATGACGCGCATCTACGTTCCCCGTGATTCGTCGGCACTGGCGCTCGGCGCCGACGCGCTCGCTCAGGCGATCGAAGCCGAAGCCGCGCGCCGCGGCGTCGAAGTCGAACTGGTTCGCAACGGTTCGCGCGGCCTGCTGTGGCTCGAACCGCTCGTCGAAGTTCAGACGCCGGAAGGCCGCATCGGCTACGCGAACGTCGAAGCAGGCGACGTCGCCGCGCTGTTCGATGCAGGCTTACTCGAAGGCGGGGCGCACGCAAAGCAAGTCGGCGTGGTCGACGAGATTCCGTATCTGAAGAAGCAGCAGCGCCTGACGTTCGCGCGTATCGGCATCACCGACCCGCTTTCCATCGACGACTACGTCGCCCACGGCGGCCTCGAAGGCTTGCGCCAGGCGCTGCAGACCGACGGCGACGCCGCCTGCGAAGCATTGATCGAATCCGGCCTGCGCGGCCGCGGCGGTGCAGCCTTCCCGGCCGGCATCAAATGGCGCACGGTGCGCGGCGCGAAAGCGGCGCAGAAGTACATCGTCTGCAATGCGGACGAAGGCGATTCCGGCACCTTCTCCGATCGCCTCGTGATGGAAAGCGATCCGTACGTGCTGATCGAAGGGATGATCATCGCCGGTGTCGTGACGGGCGCGACGGTGGGCCATATTTACGTGCGCAGCGAGTATCCGCATTCGATCGCGACGCTCGAAGCCGCTATCGCCAAAGCACGCGCCGCTGGCTGGCTCGGCGATAGCGTGCTCGGCTCGACGGCGCATCGCTTCGAGCTGTTCGTCGCGAAAGGCGCCGGCGCATACGTGTGCGGCGAGGAAACGGCGCTGCTCGAATCGCTCGAAGGCAAGCGCGGCATCGTGCGCGCCAAGCCGCCAGTGCCGGCGCTCGTCGGCCTTTTCGGCCAGCCGACCGTGATCAACAACGTGATCACGCTCGCCACGGTGCCGATCATCTTCGCGCGCGGCGCGGCGTTCTACAAAGACTTCGGCATGGGCCGTTCGCGCGGCACGCTGCCGTTCCAGCTCGCGGGCAACGTCAAGCAAGGCGGCCTCGTCGAACTGGCGTTCGGTGTGACGCTGCGCGAATTGCTCTATGACTTCGGCGGCGGCACGGCGAGCGGCCGGCCCGCTCGCGCGGTGCAGGTGGGCGGCCCGCTCGGCACGTATCTGCCGGAAAGCCAGTGGGACATTCCCATGGACTACGAAGCGTATGCGGCAGTCGGCGCGGTCGTGGGCCACGGCGGCCTCGTCGTGCATGACGACACGTCGAATCTGGCCGAACTCGCGCAGTACGCCATGCACTTCTGCGCCCTCGAATCATGCGGCAAATGCACACCGTGCCGGATCGGCTCGACGCGCGGCGTCGAAGTCATAGGCCGGATTCGCAACGGCGATACCTCCACACGACAAGTGCAATTGCTGCGCGACCTGTGCGACACGATGGTGTCCGGTTCGCTCTGCGCGATGGGCGGCATGACGCCGTTCCCGGTGCTGTCCGCGCTCGATCATTTCCCCGAAGACTTCGGTCTCGCCAACGTGTCTGAACACGCGCCGAAAGCGGCCTGACCCAGGAGCCAAACCATGTCCGACGTGCTCAACTCTCCCACTGGCGGCTGCGGCTCAGGCAACTGCGCGTGTAAATCGCAAGCCCTGCAGCAGCGTGCGCCCCGTTCGTTCTTCGACGACACCGATTTCGGCACGCCCGAGCGGCACGCCGACATCGACGTCACGCTGGAAATCGACGGCCAGTCCGTCACCGTTCCCGCCGGCACCTCTGTGATGCGCGCCGCCGTCGAAGCGGGCGTCAACGTGCCGAAACTCTGCGCGACCGATTCGCTGGAGCCGTTCGGCTCGTGCCGTTTGTGTCTCGTGGAAATCGAAGGCAAGCGCGGTTATCCCGCTTCATGCACGACGCCGGTCGAAGCCGGCATGAAGGTCCGCACGCAAACCGATCGTTTGCAGTCGCTGCGCCGCAACGTGATGGAGTTGTACATCTCCGATCACCCGCTCGACTGCCTCACCTGCCCCGCCAACGGCGACTGCGAACTGCAGGACATGGCGGGCGTCACGGGCCTGCGCGAAGTGCGCTACGGCTTCGACGGCGCGAATCACCTGAAGGACAAGAAAGACGAGTCGAACCCCTACTTCACCTATGACCCGTCGAAATGCATCGTCTGTAATCGCTGCGTGCGCGCGTGCGAAGAAACGCAAGGCACGTTCGCGCTGACCATCGCCGGACGCGGTTTCGAGTCGCGCGTGGCCGCCAGCGAAGACGTGCCGTTCATGGAATCGGAATGCGTGTCGTGCGGCGCGTGCGTGGCCGCGTGCCCGACCGCGACCTTGCAGGAAAAGACCGTGATCATGCTGGGCCAGGCCGAACACTCGGTCGTCACCACGTGCGCGTATTGCGGCGTCGGCTGCTCGTTCAAGGCCGAGATGAAGGGCAACCAGGTCGTGAGGATGGTGCCGCACAAGAACGGCCAGGCCAACGAAGGCCACGCTTGCGTGAAGGGCCGTTTCGCGTGGGGCTACGCTACACACAAGGACCGCATCACCAAGCCGATGATCCGCGCGAAGATCACCGATCCGTGGCGCGAAGTGAGTTGGGAAGAAGCGCTCACGTATGCGGCGTCGGAATTCCGCCGCATTCAGGCCAAGCACGGCCGCGATTCGATCGGCGGCATTACGTCGTCGCGTTGCACGAACGAAGAAACGTATCTGGTGCAAAAGCTCGTGCGCGCCGCGTTCGGCAACAACAACGTCGACACCTGCGCGCGGGTGTGCCATTCGCCGACTGGCTACGGGCTGAAAGCCACGCTCGGTGAATCGGCGGGCACGCAGACTTTTGCCTCCGTCGATAAAGCCGACGTGATCATGGTGATCGGCGCGAATCCGACCGACGGCCATCCGGTGTTCGGCTCGCGTCTGAAGCGCCGTGTGCGCGAAGGCGCGAAGCTGATCGTGGTGGACCCGCGGCGCATCGATATCGTCGACACGGCGCACGTGAAGGCGTCGCATCATCTGCAATTGCGGCCCGGCACCAACGTGGCCATCGTGAATGCGCTGGCGCATGTGATCGTCACCGAAGGCCTGCTCAACGATGCATTCGTCGCCGAGCGTTGCGAGACGCGCGCGTTCGAGCAATGGCGCGATTTCGTCGCGTTGCCGGAAAACGCGCCGGAAGCGACCGAAGCGGTGACCGGCGTTCCGGCCCAATCCGTGCGCGAAGCCGCCCGCATCTATGCGACCGGCGGCAACGCCGCGATTTACTACGGCCTGGGTGTCACCGAACACGCGCAAGGCTCGACGATGGTGATGGGCATCGCCAACCTCGCCATGGCAACGGGCAACATCGGCCGCGAAGGTGTGGGCGTGAATCCGCTGCGCGGCCAGAACAACGTGCAGGGTTCCTGCGACATGGGCTCGTTCCCGCACGAACTGCCGGGCTATCGCCATATCAGCGACACGGTCACGCGCACGCTGTTCGAAGAGGCCTGGAACGTCACGCTGCAACCGGAACCCGGCCTGCGCATTCCGAACATGTTCGACGCTGCCGTGCACGGCAGCTTCAAGGGTCTGTATTGCCAGGGTGAAGACATCGTGCAGTCGGACCCGAATACGCATCACGTATCCGCAGCGCTGACGGCGATGGAATGCATCGTCGTGCAGGACATCTTCCTGAACGAGACCGCCAAGTATGCGCACGTGCTGCTGCCCGGTTCGTCGTTCCTCGAAAAGGACGGCACGTTCACCAACGCGGAGCGGCGCATCTCGCGCGTGCGCAAGGTCATGCCGCCGGTGCCGGGTTACGCCGACTGGGAAGTCACGGTCATGCTCGCGCGCGCGCTCGGCTATGAAATGGACTACGCGCATCCGTCGCAGATCATGGACGAGATCGCGCGTCTCACGCCGACCTTCCACGGCGTGTCGTACAAAAAGCTCGACGAACTCGGCAGCATTCAGTGGCCGTGCAACGAGAATGCGCCGGACGGTACGCCGACCATGCACATCGACACCTTCGTGCGCGGCAAGGGCAAGTTCGTGATTACGAAGTTCATCGCGACGCCCGAGAAAGTCACGCGCAAATTCCCGCTGCTGCTCACTACGGGCCGCATCCTGTCGCAGTACAACGTTGGCGCGCAAACGCGCCGCACCGAGAACTCGCGCTGGCACGACGAGGACCGACTGGAACTGCATCCGCACGACGCGGAAGAGCGCGGCATCAAAACCGGCGACTGGGTGGGCATCGAATCGCGCGCGGGGCAAACCGTGCTGCGCGCGAAGATAACCGAGCGCATGCAGCCGGGCGTCGTGTATACGACGTTCCACTTCCCCGAATCGGGCGCGAACGTGATCACCACCGATAGCTCGGACTGGGCGACCAACTGTCCGGAATACAAGGTGACCGCGGTGCAGGTGATGCCGGTCGAACAGCCGTCGCAATGGCAGAAAGACTACTCGCGCTTCAACACCGAACAGCTCGATCTGCTGAAGCAGCGTGAGCTGGCCAACGCGACATCGGGCAAGTGAGGACGGCCATGGACAATCAGAACCTGATCGACATGGCCAACCGGATCGGCGACTTCTTCGATTCGATGCCAGACCGCGAGGAAGCGCTCGCCGGCATCGCCGACCATATTCGCCGTTTCTGGGAGCCGCGCATGCGCCGCGCGCTACTCGCAGAGCTCGATGAACCGGATGCGAGCGGTATCCCGATGTCGGGCATCGTCAGGGAAGCGCTCGTCAAACATCGCGCGCAACTGACGCCCGCCGCGCCCGCGACGGTGTAAGCCGCGCCGCGCTCGCGGCGCTCAATGTCCGTGCGACTCGCACGACTCAGGCGGCCCGGCTCACAGGGCCGCCTGCTCCGGTATTTCCCCGCTCACCGCGAACCAGGCTTCGCAATGCCGCAGCAAACCGTGCAGATCGGAACCGGTGCGCCCGCGCGCGCTGATGTAGCCGTCCGGCCGCACCAGATAGAACGACGGCCGCGTTCGGCCATACGATTCGGACAGCGACGGGCCGCCGTCGCCAGTGGTATCCGTGATGCGCCAGATGCGCACTCCGCCCGGCAGCAATCTCTCGACTTCCGCCGCCACGCGCTCCAGTTCCGGGTCGGGCGGCGGCGCATGCTTCGCCGCGGGATCGAGCGGTTTTTCGTCGACGGGCAGCGGCGGCACCAGCAGGAACAGCGAGAAGAACGCCGGATCGTGCAGATCGAAAATGCAGCCCACGCCGGGCGCACGCCCCAGTGGTCCATCCACCACATGCACCAGCGCGTCCGGTGCGCGCTCGCCGGCACGTGGTCCGCCGTCGAGCACACGTTCGAGCGTCAGCGGACTGCGCCGGTACTGGATCGACAACTCGCTGATGGTGAGGCGCGCGGCGTCGCGCAGCGGACCTAGCGCGGCAAGGACCGGCATCACCCGTTCGCGCAGGAGCTTCAATGGTCCGTGATCGGCCTCCGCCATCTGCGTGATGAAACCGGTTTGCCGCAGCACGTCACGTTCGATCGGGTGGCGTTCGAGGTGATAGGTATCGAGCAGGCGGTCCGGCGCCGCGCCTTTCAATACGCGCGCGAGTTTCCAGCCGAGGTTGAACGCTTCCTGAATGCCTGTGTTCATGCCCTGTGCGCCGGCCGGGCTATGCACGTGCGCGGCGTCGCCCGCGAGGAAGATGCGGCCGACGCGCAGCCGGTCCACCATGCGGCTATTCACATGGAAATACGAAGACCACGCCAGATCCGACACGTCGACCCGCTCGCGCACGCGCCGGGCGATCAACGCCTTGCATGCTGCGAGCGACGGCGACGGCACGCTGTTCAGCGGCGGCTCGCCCAACACCGCGGGCGTCTCGGTCGGGGCGACGGCGGCAGGCTCGATCGCATGATCGGCGATCAGACGATGCCGGCCGTGGCCCATCGGAAACAGCGCGACCAGGCCTTCGCCTGACGCGAAGATATGAAACTCGTCTTCGGGCCAATCGGTTTCGGCGTGCAGGTCGGCGAGCAGGAAAGTCTGCTCCAGGGTCTTGCCCTCGAAACTCAAACCCAGCCGGTGACGGATCGCGCTATGTGCGCCGTCGGCGGCGATCATGTACGACGGGCGCATCGTCTCCGTGTGACCGTCCGCGCGGCGCAATGTCGCCTGAAGGCTGGCGGCGCCCTGCGCGAACATCGTCAGTTCGACGCCGCGCTCGACCGTCACGCCGAATGTGGCGAGATGCTCAGTCAGCAGACGCTCGGTCACGGACTGATCGAGAAACAGCAGATACGGATAACGTGTGTGCAGCGGATCGAAATCGAGCTGCGCGAGACGCATGCCGTTCGAAAACAGATTGGCGATGCGCGCGCGATGGCCGAGCTCGAGAAACGGCTCGACCAGCCGATGCTGCTCGAGCAATTCGAGCGTGCGCGCCTGAATGCCGATGGCCCGCGAATACGGGTTCGGTTGCATGGCCTTGTCGATCACACGCACGGGGATGTGGGCACGCGCCAGACTCATCGCTGCGGCGAGTCCAGTCGGACCCGCCCCGACGATCAGCACCGGCGACGCATCGTTTGCGGCAGCGTCCATGCGGAACTCCGGAGACAACAATGCGTTCTAGTGTACGCCGCCAGGAAGTCCGCTAGTGGCGCGACGATCGCCTGCTCGACGACGGTTGCAGTGCATCAAGCGCGCAGCGAGCATGGGCTCGGCGTGGCTGCTTCTTGCTTTCAGCGCTCTGCCCGTGCCGTGACCTCGCAACGCGTTCCTGTCCGCCTCAATGCGCGTGCGGCGCATGATCCATCGCGCAGCGATGCTGCGTCGTACCAAGATCCACTTGCAGCGTCGCATGGTGCATCGAAAAACGTTCGCGCAGCGTGAGAACGATGCCGTCGAGCGATTCGTCGCCCGGATGGCCCGCCGGCATCACCAGATGCGCGCTGAGCGCGTTGCCGGTCGTGGACAGCGCCCACACGTGCAGATCGTGCACGTCGACGACGCCCGGCTGCCCCGCCAGATAGTCGCGGATGCCTTGCAGATCGACGCCGGGCGGCACGGCGTCGAGCGCGAGGCGCACCGAATCGCGCAGCAGGCTCCAGGTGCCGGCCACCACGACCGCCACCACGAGCAGGCTCATCACCGGGTCGAGCCACGTCCAGTTGGTATAGAGAATCACGAGGCCGCTCACGGCGACCGCCGCCGAGATACCGGCATCCGCCGCCATGTGCAGGAACGCGCCGCGGATGTTCAGGTCATCCTGCTGCCCGCGCATGAAAAGCCACGCGGATATTCCGTTGATGACCACGCCGCCCATCGCCACGACGAACACGGCGAGCCCCGCCACCGGCGCCGGATTGATCAGACGCCCGATGGCTTCCGCGACGATCACGCCGCACGCGAACAGCAGCAGCCCGGCGTTGACGAGCGAGGCCAGGATCGACGAGCTGCCATAACCGAACGTGTAGCGCGCCGACGGCCTGCGCGTGGCGAGCCAGGCGGCGCCCCACGCGAGCAGCAGACCGAGGACATCGGAGAGGTTGTGGCCGGCGTCGGCGAGCAGCGCGGTGGAATGGGCGAGCACGCCATAGACCGTCTGGGCCACCACGATCGCGATGTTGAGCACGACCGCCAGGGCGAACGCGCGGCCGTGACCGGCAACCGGAGCGTGAGCGTGGTGGTGGCCGGCGTGGCCGTGACTGTGGGAATGGCTGGCGGGACCGTGGTTGCCGTGGTTGCCGTGGTTGCCGTGGTTGCCGTGGTTGCCGTGGTTGCCGTGGCTATCGTGGCTATCGTGGCTATCGTGGCTATCGTGGCTACCGTGGCTACCGTGCTCGCCACGCTCATGCGCTTCGCTCCCTTGCCCGCTTCCCGCCCAGTCAAGTTCTGACCTGGTGTGCGCGGCGCGCGGCGCTCCGCCATCAGACTGAACGCCCTTGCTGTCGCTCACATCGAGCGGCGTAGACGCGTGCGCGTCCTCTTGATCCGCCGCAGTTCCGTTCAGGGTTTCGGGTTTCTTCATGACTGATCCAGAGAATCATTGCCGGCCGGTTCGGCCACGTGTTCGAGCATCCCGGCCAGCATCGCGCTGATATGGCGATCGGCGGCGAGGTAGAAGACCTGCTTACCCTGCCGCTGCGCACGCACGATTCGCGCCGCACGCAGCAACCGCAAATGATGGCTCACCAGCGAAGACGACAAACCCAGCGCCTCGGCGATCGCCCCGACGGCGCGCCGCTCGTCGAGACACGCCAGCACGATGCGCAACCGCGTGGGGTCGCCGAGCAGGCGAAACAGGTCGGCCAGCGGCACGATGGTATCGGCCGGGCGATCGTCGATGGCGGTAAGCGAAGTGGATGCAGCGAGGGAAGAAGCCATGATGGACGGCGGCTCGGCAGCACATATGAACACGTGTTCACACATTATAGATACCGGGACAACCGGTCAAATCGGAGCGCGCTCCGGCGAGTGTGGGAAAATGCGGCCTCTGCCTCACCCGAATGCCATCCCCCGTCATGCAACCTGTATTTGACCGCGCTTTCGCGGCGCATCGTGACGGCCGCCTCGAAGACGCCGAACGCGGCTACCGCGCGACGCTCGACGGCAACCCCGCGCACGTCGATGCGTTGCACCTGCTGGGCGTTCTGCGCCACCAGCAGGGTCAGCACGCCGAAGCCGCCGAACTCGTCCGGCGCGCCGTGAACCTGCGCCCGGAAGACGCCGCGCTGCAGTTGAACCTCGGCAACGCGCTAAAGGCGCTCGGCCAGATCGACGACGCGATCGAACAGTTCCGCAACGCGCTGACGCTCGCGCCGTCGTTCCCCATGGCGCACTACAACCTGGGCAACGCCTACGCCGCGGCGGGCCGTCACGAAGACGCCGCCGACGCGTTCGAAAAATCGTTGCGCCTGCAACCGAACGACGCCTCGTCGCACAACAACCTCGGCAACGCGCTGCACGCGCTCGGGCGTCACACGGAAGCCATCGCCGCGTTCAGGCGCACGCTGGAGCTGCGTCCTGGCCACGCCGGCGCGCTCAACAACATGGGCATGTCGCTGAACGCGCTCGGACGCGCGGCAGAGGCGATCCCGTGTTTCCAGACGGCGCTGACGGCCGAGCCGCGCTTCGTCGCCGCGCACTTCAACCTCGCCAATACGTTCGACGCCACCGGCCGCCATGCGGAAGCGGTCGCATCGTTCCGTGCGGCGCTGACCTTGCAGCCGAACCTGCCGCCGGCCATTTTCGGCATGGGTAATGCGCTCGCGGCATTGGGACGCCATGCGCAGGCGCTGCCCTATCTCGAGCGCGCGGTCGGTCTCGATCCGCAATTCGCGCTAGCGTGGCTGAGTCTCGGCACCGCGCACCAGGCGCTGGGCGCGCATGGTCCCGCCGTGCGCGCTTTCGATCAGGCGCTGCGCCTGCGCCCCGACCTCGCCTCCGCGCACATGAACCGCGCGCTCGCATGGCTCGCGATGCGCGATTTCGCGCGCGGACTGCCGGAATACGAGTGGCGTCTGCAAACCATGGCGCAGCCGGAGATCCAGACGCTGCCGCGCTGGCACGGCGAGCCGATCGCGCAGCATACGTTGCTGGTCCATGCCGAGCAGGGGTTCGGCGACACGCTGCAATTCGTGCGCTTCGTCCCGCTCGCCACGCAGCGCGCGGCGCGCGTCGTACTAGAAGTACAACCGCAACTGCTGCCGTTGCTGGCGCCTGCCGCGCAAGCCTGGCGCGTGACGCTGATCGCTCAAGGCACGCAACGACCCGCCGCCGATCTGCAATGTCCGCTGCTGAGCCTGCCGCTCGCACTCGGCACCACCTACGACACTATTCCCGCCCGCACGCCTTACCTCAGCGTGCCGCCCGCCTACAGCCGCAAATGGCGCGGCTCGCTCGGCGGTCAGGCAAAACGCAAGATCGGCATCGTGTGGTCGGGCCGCATCCAGCAGAATGAAACACGTTCGATGCCGCTCGCCGCGCTCGATCCGCTGTTCGCGCTCGAAGGCATCGACTGGATCGTGCTGCAACCGGAGTTGAGCGCCGACGAGCGCGTGGCGCTCGACGCGCATCCGCGCGCGGCGTCGATTCATCGCTTCGACAAGCGCATCGGCGACTTCGCGGATACCGCTGCGATCATCGAACGGCTCGACGCGGTGGTCTCGATCGATACCTCTATCGCGCATCTGGCCGGTGCGCTGCGCAAGCCGCTCTGGTTGATGCTGCCGTTCGCGGCAGACTGGCGCTGGTTCGCCGGCGAGGCGCGCAGCCCCTGGTATCCCGGCGCGACACTGGTGCGTCAGCCGCAACCCGGTGCGTGGAGCGAAGTTGTCGAAGCCGTGGCGAACGAATTGCGCAAACCGTAACGGGACGCCGCGCGGTGAACACGGCGTAGCCGCTGTGCCAAAAACAAAAACCCCGCGTTCTCACGAACGCGGGGTTTTTTTTGCCCCATGAACGGTGACCGCCGAAGCTCAGGCCGTCCGATACTGATCGCGCGATTCCGGCGTGCGGTACAGCACCAGCGTCGCAATCAAGCCGCAAATCGCCGCCAGACCCAGGAACAGTCCCGGCGCGGCCTTGTTGCCGGTGGTGTGAATCAGCAACGTCGAGATAGCCGGCGTGAAGCCGCCGATCGTCGTGGCGAGGCTGTAGGCGAGCGAGAAGCCGGCCGTCCGCACTTCGACCGGCATCACTTCGGTCAGCGCCACGACCATCGCGCCGTTATAGCTGCCGTACAGGAACGACAGCCACAGTTCGACGGCCAGCAAACGCGCGAACGAAGGATCCGCCACCAGCCATTGCAGCGCCGGATACGCGGTAATGATGGTCAGAATCGTGAAGGCCAGCAGCACCGGACGGCGGCCGATACGGTCCGACAGCGCACCCGCGAGCGGCAGCCAGATCAGATTCGACAGACCGATACAGACCGTGACGATCAGCGTGTCGATCGAGGACAGTTTCAGCACTTCCTTGCCGAAAGTCGGCGTGTACGCCGTGATCATGTAGAACGACACGGTGGTCATGATCACCATGCCCATGCCGCCCAGCACGATGCCCCAGTTCGCGGCCATCGTCTTCATGATCTCGCCCATCTTCGGGTGATGCTTGCGCGCCTTGAATTCCTCGGTTTCCTGCAGCGAACGGCGGATCAGGAACAGGAACGGCACGATCAGGCAGCCGATCAGAAACGGCACGCGCCATCCCCAGGCGCTCATCTGGTCGGCCGGCAGCATCTTGTTCAGGAACACGCCAATCAGCGCGGCGAACACCACGGCAACCTGCTGGCTGCCCGACTGCCACGCGCAATAGAAGCCCTTGTTGCCCTTGGTGGCGATCTCCGACAGATACACGGACACGCCGCCGAGTTCGACCCCGGCGGAAAAGCCTTGCAACAGTCGGCCTAACAGAACGAGCACCGGCGCCAGCACGCCGATCGTCGCGTAACCTGGAATCGACGCCACCGTGAGCGTGCCGAGCGCCATCAGGCCGAGCGTGAGGATCAGGCCTTTGCGCCGACCGTGATGGTCGATGTAGGCGCCGAGGACGATCGCACCGAGCGGCCGCATCAGGAAGCCCGCGCCGAACACCGACAGCGACAGCATCAGCGAGGCGAATTCGTTGCCGCTCGGGAAATAGGTCTTGGCGATCGCCGAAGCGTAATAGCCATAGACCATGAAATCGTACATCTCAAGAAAGTTGCCGCTGACCACGCGGAATACTGTCTTGACCTTGGATTCTTCCGATGAGGAAGTAGCGTGTGACGCAGTAGACATGACATTCTCTGATGAGCCTGCTGCCACGAAAGAGACAGTGGCGGCCAGGCAGTTGAAACGATCCACTGCGCTCGGCAAGCGGATGCCGCGCACGGATAGAAAGAACGCGCCGGGGGCGCTGCATTTTCATGCGGAACGGATTCCCATGGTACCCGGGTAAACGTTGTGAATCATGCAGCGCTCGCTCCACGTAATGTTACCGTTGATAAAGCTGTCGCGTAATGCATACAGTTTCATTACACATGGTGTCACCTGTGGTCGCGGTAACATTTTTGCAGTCAGGCATTTCCGTTGAGCACTACCGATGCGAACCACCCCCGCTCTTTCACTGCGCCCCGCGACGCTCGCGGATGCCGCGCTCATTGCTTCGATCCACAGCAGCAGTTGGCAGGCCACTTATCGCGGCCTGCTGCCCGAAGCCTTTCTCGACGGCCAAGTCACGCAGGAGCGCGCCGCGTACTGGGAGGCTCGTCTCAGCGCGCCCGGCGGCGAACGGCGCATCGTGCTGATCGCCGAACTCGCGGGCGAGGCGGCCGGGTTTGTGTGCGTTGAACGTCAACCGGAGTCCAGTTGGGGCGTGCTGCTCGATAACCTGCACGCGCGGCCGGCCTACCAGGGTATCGGAGTCGGCAAGCTGCTGATGCGAGCCGCCGAAGACTGGGCTCGCGCGCAAGGCGAGGCGCAACTCTATCTGTACGTGCTCCAGGGAAATACGCCGGCGATCGGTTTCTACGAGCGGCAAGGCTGGCAATTTGCCGGCGCCGAACCGGATCATATGGGCGGCGTGGACATTACCGCGTTGCGCTACGTATACAGACTCGACCGCAGACTCGACCGGTAGAGGCGCTGCGGCGCACTTGTTCGTTATCCCAGGTTTTCCCGATCACGGACGTACCGGCACCTCATTTCGGAACCGTCCGATCGCCAGGTCGGCTGCTTCCTGGCATCATCCTCCGCACTCCGATGGCTTCATAGCGACACGTCCCTGTGCCCCGTTTGCTCGTCGCGAGCACGGCGCCGGCGCCTCGCGTCGACGCACGCCGTGCCGTGTAGGGATGGCGTTCACGCGCATCGCACCGAGGCCCGAGTCCCCGCAGACCACGGGATCGCCGATCGGCGCTCCCCTTACGAGGCGCTGGAAAGACCGATGTCCACCATTCCTTTCACCCCGATCGAAGGCTATCTGGCGCTGCCGCGCGTTCGCCCGCTGGTTCATGTGCCAGCGCCGTTCGGCCGGGACTGGGCGCTGCTTCCGCCGGGCTACAGTCTGCGGGCTGAACTCAAGGCGCTCTACGCCGCCATGCTGCGCACGTTCTGCCTGAGCGATCAGGCCATTCGTTCGCTTTGCCGATGGTCGCCGCTGGGTGAACAACGCGTGATCGCACCTGCGCATGAGCCTCGGTCTGCCGCGATAGCGGCACAGGCACCGAGCTTTGACGCATCGCCCGAGACAGCCATGCACGCGGCCGATGCAACGCCCGTCATTGAGTCCATTGTCCGGCCCGCGTATGGAACGAGGGCGCGTGGGTATAGCAACCATTGGGGCGCTTTAGCGGGCGGCGCCTGCGTGATCGGCGGCGCTGCGGTGCTGGCGTGGGTCGGGTTCGATCATCTCGCGCATCGTCAAATGGCCCCTCCTGTCGCCGACAGGGCATCGGGTCATCGGGACTCGCAGTCAGCAGACCTTCAGACGCCCGCCACGGTTACTGGTCGCGCGGTCGATACCGGTGCGTTGCGCGCACCTGCCGCACTTGCGGCGTCTGCGCCAGAGCGCTCACGCGTACAGCCAACATTCGCGCCTGCGTCCAGCCTTTCGGCGGCAACGGTGTCTACAACGGCTTCGGCCCAGATTCAGACTCGGGCACTGCCTTCCGCTCAGACGCGTATCTCCGCGGATAAAACAGGATCACCTCGTCACAACCGCCTTCGCGAAAAGGTCGTCACGCTGCAGAAACAAAACCGCCAGGCCAGCGCACGGTTTGTCGCCGCCAACCCATCGCGACATGCGGCAGCACTTGCCGCTAACCTGCCGCACATCGCAGTGCCAAGGCTTGCGGCAAGCTTGCCGCCAAGTTCATCCGCTGCGGGGGCTTATTCGCCTCCAGCACCGACTCGACTCGGCGTCGACGAATACGCGGGCGTGATCATGTCCGCAGCGACGCATCCCCGCAAGATGGCGCCGCCGCACGCCGGCTCAGCGACCAATGCATCCGGCACCAGTGGAACGGAGTGGATGACCCGCCTGTCGCAGCGGCGTGTTACCGAGGTTCCCGACCAATTCGCGAAATAGGCATGACACCAATCGCAGTAGCTTGAAACAAAAAAGCCCGGTCATTTCGTGAATGGCCGGGCTTAGTTACGTTCATGCGTCTACTTCTGAATCGGCAATCCCATCTCGGTTTGCCGCTGCAGTTGCATCACTTCGCCTTGCACCTGGCGCAACTGCGCCTGCGCCCTTTCCTTCTCCGCGTGCAGCGCGGCCGCTTCGCCTTGCGTCTGACGCTGATAGTCGTTGACCTTGGCCTGCTGTGTGCGAGCCACGTCGAGATCGGCTTGCAGACGCTTGGCGCGATCTTCCGATAACGCAATGATGTCTTCGATATACGCCTTCTGCGCCTGCAACTGCGTGCGACGAATCTCGACATCGGCGAGTTGCGCGGTCTGCTGGGCAAAGCCCGCATAGACCGCTTCCGCGCGCGCGGCGTCTTCGGACTTGAGCACGCGCCAGAAATGTTTGTCCTGGAACAACGCGACGTAGTACGTCATTTCCTGCGGATAGAAAAACAGACTGGCGCCGTAACTGCCGTTATACGTGGTGCGCAGTTCGCTTAGCTTTGCGTCGTGAATCATCTGCATGAGCTCGGCGACATTGCCTTGCGCATCGCTAGCCGAAGCCGGTGAGGCTGACGCCGTGTTGCGCAGCGCGTCAGCCGCGGGCTGCGGCGTCAGGGTGTTGATAGCGGGCCTCGTGCCGGCCATCGGCACGGCCTCGCCGCCTTGCGCTGCCAGTACGAGACCGCCCTGCTGCAACAGCGCACACGAAGTCGCGAGCAGCATGGCGCGCCGTACAATTAAGGGGTACTTCATACGTGCATGCTCCATGCGAATCCAAATCAGCCGCAGATTATCGCGCGGATTGGCCCGTAAACGAAGCATTCAAATGTCGCGCGGACCGACTTTAAATCGAGATAAATGGCTGCCGAAGAATTTAGCCAAATCGCTTCAGCAATCTCGAAACAAACAAATTCGGATAAGCCGAAAAAGGAAGGTTCAGCCTCGCCTGGACAAGCCTGAACTTATGCCTGGTTGGTGCAAATCCAGCAGCGAACGGACTCGAAACAGGAGGATAGAGTGCCGGCCATGAGAAACACGCACTCCTGATTATCTGTCTCGACAACGAGACACCCGCAATTCAAAACATGCCGTTGATCTCGACGGACCACGCGACGCTCAACGCTCAACGCGAGGCGACACGCCAGTCGTCGATCAATAACGCACCATGAGAACGGCACCACGAAATTCGCAAGGCGCACCATCGCAAAAAAACGGTGGTGCGCCTCGAACGAATCAGCCTCTGCAACTTAACCTTTGAACCGCGCGCCCAAGGCGCGGACTCGATATGGAGCGAGCCGCCTTAAAAACGCGTTTCGCGCGCCACTCGCAGGAAGGTATCGAGCAACGGCGTGCAGTCGAGCAACTCCGCGCCGCCCGCACGATGAAACTCCGGATGCCATTGCACGCCCATCACGAACGGCGCACGCCGGTAGCGCACGGCCTCGATGATGCCGTCCGACGCCGACACGGCTTCGATATTGAGATCGCGGCCGAGTGTCTTCACCGCCTGATGGTGAATCGAGTTGACGATCGCATCGCGTTGGCCAGGAAACATATTCGCGAGCGTCGAGCCGTCGGGGAAGTGAATTCCGTGCCGATGCTGATCGTAGTCCTCGTTGACGTGGGCGCCGGCGGTCGGCACATCGGTGGCGATGTCCTGATACAAGGTGCCGCCAAACGCCACGTTGATCAGTTGACAGCCCCGGCACACGCCGAGCACCGGCTTGCCCGACTCGATGAACTCGTGCAGCAGTTCGAGTTCGTACATGTCGCGCACGCGGTCGCCAGGCCACTCGTGGCTGATTGCCTGTTCCGCGTAAGACTGCGGCGAGACGTCGGCGCCGCCTTGCAACAGCAGGCCGTCGAGATGCTTCGCGTAATCACGCAAACGGATATTGCTCGGATGCAGCATGCCTTGATGACCGACCGTCGGAATCATGAACACCAGCACGTCGCGCGACATGACCCAATGCGCAATCGATTCCTCGAGATACTGCAAGGTCTTGCCGCGCAATCCCTTCGCACCCGGCTCCGGATGGAAGATGCGCGCCGACACGCCGATGCGCAGCGTGCGCTGCGTGATGCGTTGGCCCGCGCGATCGAACAATTGGCGCGCGCGCGCCGCGACGATGCGGCCGAACACGGTCCACGCCGAATCGTTGTGCTTCAGATAGCGCGGCGGCGACGGCGGCAATGCATTGGGCGGCGGTGGATTGGACGCGCTGAAGTCAGGCGCCGCGCCGAAACCGGGCGGCGGCGAGCCGGCCTTCTGCTCGGCGGGGCGCGGGACCTCTTCGATAACGGTGGCGTCTTCCACCGAGGTAATCAGCTCGCCGTCGACAGCTTCGCTGCTCGCGAAGGTCGGCGCGGGTTTCGGAGCGGGTTTCGTGGCGAACGTTCCGGCGCGCCGGGCTTCCTTTTCATGAACCTCGGCTTCCTGCTGCGCGGTGGATGCGGCGGCCGAACTGCGTGCTTCGGCTGCGTCGCGTTGCCGCGCCGCGTGCGGATCAGTTGGCGTGACGGCCGACGCGCTGTCGGGATCGTCGGTCGACGATCGCACGGCTGCCTGCTCCGCCGCCGTCGTGGTCGCAGACCCGGTGCCGGCATGGGTCGGCGACGTCACTGCGTCCTTGATCGGAGACTGGATGGCATCTTCGTGCGAGAGAGGCAGCGAGGCCGCCGGTTCTTCCGGCGTCAAGCCAGTTGTCGGCGTGCCGGACGGCGCTGGCGACGCCGAAGGCCGCGTCAGATCGCCGGGCTCGCCGGCGTTTTCAGGTTTGTTTTCGCTCATGACAGTCAGACAGGCGCCTTCCACGCGAACGAATGAATATGCCCTGATTATCCGCTAGCGAAGCAAGCCCCGCAAACCCGCACACAATTGCTCACATTGTTGCGACGCGCCGCAACGATTCCCGTTAAAGGGCCGCGGCGAAAGTCTGTCTGACTTTTAAGGATCCGGCTGTTCGTTGAAAGTCTCGCGCAAGGCGATTTGCATCGCCGCGTGGATCTTCACGCACCAGCGCCACAGCAGCGCGAGCAGCAACGCGGCGCAGATGAGCACCGCGGCAAGCAGGCCTGTCGGCGGCAAAATGCCGCCTGAAAGCGCCGCGACCAGCAGAAACACGCCGACCATCGAGACCACCGGCACCAGATCGGAGATCGCGTAACGGATCGCGCTCGTGAAGCGCCCCGCTGTAGCCGGTTGCACGCTGACCTCGGCGAGCAGCAAGGCCAGCGACTTGGTCTTGCGATACACGGCGACCAGGAACGGCATCGACACGACCAGTGCGGCGCTCCATAGCACGACGCGCTGCATCGGTTCGGAACTGAGCCAGTGCGCGAGCAGCGAACTGGTATAAGGCGCGCTATACGACACGCCCAGAAAAATCGCGGCGACGAGCGCCAGATTGACGGCGATCTGCAGAATGATCCGCCGCGTCATGCTGAACAGCGTCGGCTCGCCGCTCGTCGTGCTCAGGCTGCCGAGCCATTGCCCGTACATGCCGAACACGTTCGCGAGCGTGCGCGGCATGGCGTGACCGAGGCGTTGGGTCAGCGGGTCGGCCGCGCGAATCAGGTATGGCGTGAACAGCGTGGTCAACGCCGACACCGCCACCGCGATCGGATACAGAAACGCGCTCGTCACCTTCAGCGTCAAGCCGAGCGACGCGATGATGAACGAGAATTCGCCGATCTGCGAGACAGTCATGCCGACGCGCATCGCCGTGCGGCCGTCCTTGCCGGCGAGAAAGGTGCCGAGCCCGCACGACACGATCTTGCCGACGATCACCGCCAGCGTGATCACCGCGATCGGCCAGGCGTAGTCGACCAGCACGGCCGGGTTCAGCATCAAACCGATCGTCACGAAGAAGATCGCGGAAAAGGCGTCGCGCAGCGGCGCGATCAGATGCTCGATCCGATGCAGATGGCGCGATTCGGCCATGATCGCGCCGATCAGGAACGCGCCGAGCGCGATGCTGTAGTCGAGCTTCACGACCAGCAGACAGAAGCCGAAGCAGAAGCCCAGCACGGAGACGAGCAGCATCTCGTCGCTCTTCGCGCGCGCCACATAGTTCAGGGCGCGCGGCACCACCAGAATGCCGACCACCAGCGACACGGTCATGAACAGCAGCAGCTTGCCGAGCGTGACCACGGCGACGCCCGCGCTCAACTGCCCGGTCTGCGCAATGCCCGACAGCAGGACCAGCATCGCAATGGCGAGAATGTCTTCGACGATCAGAATGCCGAACACCAGTTGCGCGAAGCTCTCGCGCTTCAGGCCCAGTTCGGAGAGCGCCTTGACGATGATCGTGGTCGACGAGATGGCGAGGATCGCGCCGAGGAACAGCGAATCCATCGAACTCCAGCCGAACGCGCTGCCGATTTCGTAACCGAGCCACAACATCAGCACGATCTCGGAGAGCGCCGCGACGATTGCCGTGGCGCCGACCTTGAAAAGCTTGCGCAGACTGAATTCGAGGCCGAGCGAAAACATCAGGAACACCACGCCGAGTTCGCCGAGCGTCTGGATGGTCTGCTCGTCGTGGATTAGCTGGAACGGCGGCGTGTACGGCCCGATGATCACGCCGGCGGCGATGTAGCCCAGCACCACCGGCTGTTTCAGACGATGGAACAGCACGGTGACGACGCCGGCGAGCGCCATCACGACCGCCAGGTCCTGAATGAAGCCGATGCCATGATGCATGAGCGCTTTCCTTACAAAAAGTAAAGTTGCAAAGGCGCAGTGTAACAAAGGAACGCGAGGCGCCGAATCGCCCGAACGGCCAAACGGCGCTGGATTGCCGACGGGACGCCCGCCGCAGCGGCATCGTGCCGGCACCTCGCCGACGCGCGCTGCGGAATGTTTTTGACACGCTGGACTCCTGTGAAATATCACAATAATATTTGACGCATATTTTCAGTGGAGTCGAGTCATGCAGCAGATGTCTTTCAACGTGGCAGAACGTGCCGGCGACAGCCGCGCGGAGTCCGCCGAGGTCAATCGTCTAACCATCGCCGGCTGGGCCGGGCGCGATCAGGCCGCGATCGAGCATCACATTGCCGAACTGGCCGAACTCGGCGTGAAGCGGCCCTCCACCACACCGTGCTTCTATCGCCTCGGCGCCGAACTGCTGACGCAGGCCGAGCAGATCGACGTGGTCGGCATGAAGTCCAGCGGCGAAGCCGAATGCGTGCTGGTGCATGCGAAGACGGGCGTGCTCGTCACCGTCGGTTCGGACCACACCGACCGCGAAGTCGAGGCCTATGGCGTCACCGTCTCCAAACAGGTTTGTCCGAAACCGGTCGCGCGCGACGCCTGGCGTTTCGACGATGTATCCGCCCACTGGGATCAACTGGAATTGCGTGCTTATGCCGTGACCAACGGCGAGCGGCGCGTCTATCAGCAAGGCAGCGTGTCATCGCTGCTGCCGGCCGCCGATCTGCTCACGCGCGCGCCACTCACGCCCGGCGCGGCGATGTTCTGCGGCACGCTGGCGGTACAGGGCGGCATCGTCGGCATGGCCGACGGCGACGCGCTCGAACTCGAATTGCACGATCCCGTTCTGAACCGCACGCTGCGCCACGCCTATCGCGTGCGCGCGCTCCCTATCGTCGAATGAGGCACCCATGAGCTCCCCTTCGCTATCCGCCGCCGACGCGTCTTCCGACGCGTGGCTCGAAGCCGCCGCCCTGCGCAAGATCACGTGGCGCATCATGCCGTTCCTGTTTCTCGTCTACGTGCTGTCGTATCTGGACCGCGTCAACATCGGTTACGCGAAGCTGCAGTTCACCGGCGACCTCGGCCTGTCGAACGCGGCGTACGGACTCGGCGCGGGGATCTTTTTCTTCGGCTACTTCGTGTTCGAGGTGCCGAGCAATCTGCTGCTGAAGAAGTTCGGCGCGCGCGCCACGATCGCCCGCATCACGATGCTGTGGGGTCTGCTGTCGTGTCTGATGATGTTCGTGCACTCGGAAACGATGTTCTACGTGCTGCGCTTTTTCCTCGGCGTCGCCGAAGCCGGTCTGGTGCCGGGCGTGGTGCTCTATCTGACTTTCTGGTTTCCGTCCGACCGGCGCGCCCGCATGGTCGCCGTGTTCATGGCGGCGATTCCGGTGGCAGGCATTATCGGCGCGCCGTTGTCGGGTTTTCTGATGTCGGCGCTGCATGAAGCGCACGGTTTGCGCGGATGGCAGTGGATGTTCCTGATCGAAGGCATTCCGTCGATTCTCGCCGGCTTCTGGGCGCTCGCCGTGCTGCGCAACACGCCCGCCGAAGCAGCGTGGCTCAGCGACGACGAAAAGCGCGTGATTCTCGGCCGTCTGGCGCGGGAAAACAGCGCGGCCGCGGCGGCCGGCGCGCAACACAGCCTGGCGGTCGCGTTGCGCTCGGGCCGTTTCTGGCTGCTCACGCTGATCTATTTCTGCCTCGTCACCGGCAATGCGGGTTTCTCGTTCTGGCTGCCGCAGATCGTCAAGGATCTTGGCGTGACGAACCTCGTCACCAACGGTTTTGTGACCGCGATTCCGTATCTGGCGGCGGGCATCGGCATGATCCTGATCGGGCGCTCCTCGGACATCACGGGCGAGCGGCGCTGGCACTACGCGGTGTGCTGCTTCATCGGCGCGGCGGGGCTGCTCGGCAGCGCCTCGGTGACCAACTCGATTCCGCTTGCGGTGACGGGTTTGTCGATCGCGTATATCGGCATCCTCGCGGGCTTCGGCATTTTCTGGTCGATGTCGACGACGTTCCTGCAAGGCACGGCCGCCGTCGCCGGCATTGCCGTGATCAACTCGATCGCGAACCTCGCCGGATACGTAAGCCCATATGTGCTCGGCATCGTCAAGGACGCGACGCACAGCGTGACGTTCGGGCTCGTGCTGATCGCCGGGGCGCTGATCGTCGGCGGGCTGGTCACGTTGATGATGCCGCGCGTCAAGGTGCAGCATGCGGCGGCGGTTTCGCCGAGCCGCGCCTGACAGGCGGTGATGAACGCGATCTGGCGCGGCGCCCGCAGAGAATACGGGGGTCGCGCGAAACAGCACGGGCGGCGTGCAAAACGCACGCAAGCGCAGAACGCAAGCGCGGGACTGCGATTCATGTGCGCCGCGTCTGGAAAGCGCAGGCCGATCGCCCACCAGCCGCGGTGCGCGCCCGGCGCGCGTCGCGCGCGCAAAACCTTGCTCTACAATGCGGACGACATCGCCCGCTTCCTCTTCACATGACGCTTTTGCAGACCGCCCGCCCTTCCAGACCCACCCGAGCGACCGCCGCCGCGAGTCTCGCCGAGCAGGCCTATGCGTTCGTCAAGCGCGAGATCATCACCATGCGCCTGCGGCCGAGCGAGGTGCTCAACGAAGCGGAGCTGATGGCGCTGACCGGCATCGGCAGGACACCGGTTCATCAGGCGCTGCACCGGCTGGTGCACGAAGGCATGCTGACCATCATGCCGCGCAAGGGCATCATGGTCCGCCCGGTTTCGCTCGACGACGTGCTGGCGATCATCGACGTGCGCCTCGTCAACGAAAGCTACTGCGTCGAGCTGGCCGCGCGCCACGCGCAACAGCACGATTACGACACGATGCAGGCGCTGCTGGACCGCTCGGCCGTGTGCGTGGCCGCGCACGATATCGAAGGCATGATGGATATCGACCGCGAGTTTCATCTGGCGATCTCGGCCGCCTCGCGCAATCCCGTGCTGGCCGACATCCTGCGCGGGCTGCACGAGCGCTCGCTGCGCTTCTGGTTCATTTCGCTGTCCGAGCCGCATCATCTGGAAGACGTGCACGAGGAACATCTCGAACTGTTTCGCCTGCTGCGCGAACGTGATGCCGAAGGCGCGCGCCAATCGGTGCAAAAACATATCGAAGCGTTCCGCGCGACCCTCTTCAATCGCATTTAAGCCACCGCGTGTGAGCCCACCCACCGGCTTCGCGCGCTTCAACCGGATTACTACCGACATCATGGCCACTGAATTCACGCCCTTTCCGCCGCTTGCCCAGCTTGCCGCCGACCTCGCCGCCGGACGCACCACCAGTCGCGCGCTCGTCGAGACGGCGCTCGAGCGGATCGCCGATCCGGCCGGCCAGGGCGCAGCCGTCTTCATGCATGTCGACGCGGACAGCGCCCGCGCCGCCGCCGACGCGCACGACCGGCTGCGCGCCGCCGGCACGGTGCTGTCGCCGCTCGCCGGGATTCCGGTGTCGGTCAAGGACCTGTTCGATATCGAAGGCCAGCCGACTCGCGCCGGTTCCGTGGTGCTCGCCGACGCGCCCGCCGCCAAAGCGGACGCCGTCGCGGTCGCGCGCCTGAAGCGGGCCGGCGCCGTGCTCGTTGGCCGCACCAACATGAGCGAGTTCGCGTTTTCCGGACTGGGCCTGAACCCGCACTACGGCAATCCGCTGTCGCCGTACCAGCGCGGCGTGAAGGGCGATGAGCGGATTTCGGGCGGTTCGTCGTCGGGCGCGGCGGCTTCCGTCGCGGACGGCATGGCGGCGATCGCGCTCGGCACCGATACCGGCGGCTCGATCCGCATTCCGGCGGCGCTGTGCGGCCTGACCGGCTTCAAACCGACCGCCGACCGCATCCCCAAACAAGGCGGCGTGCCGCTTTCATCGACGCTCGATTCGTTCGGGCCGATCGGCGTGTCGGTGGCGTGCTGCGCGCTGGTGGACCGCATGCTGGCCGGGCTCGAGCCGCGCATTCCGGCCGCCCGCCCGCTCGAAGGCGTGCGCCTCGGCGTACTGACGAATTTCGTGACCGACGGCGTCGAGCCGGCGGTCGCCGCGGCGGTCGACACGGCGCTCAAGCATCTGGAAGCGGCCGGCGCGATTGTCAGCGAGGTGCGTTTCGCACCGCTCGACCGTTTGCCCGAGATCAACCGCTTCGGGTTCTCGCCGATCGAGGCGTATGCGTGGCATCGTCCGCTGCTGGAAAAGCATCGTGACCAATACGACCCGCGCGTGCTGGTGCGCATTCTGAAAGGTCAGCCGGCCAGCGCCGCCGACTATCTGGATCTGCTCGCCGAACGCGAGGCGATGCTCGCCGAAGCCGCGCGCACGTTGTGGCAGCGTTTCGATGCGGTGGTGGCGCCGACGGTGCCGGTGGTGCCGCCGCGCGTCGCCGATCTGGTCGACGACGATGACGCGTTTGGCCGCACCAACGCGCTGATTCTGCGCAACCCGAGCGTGTTCAATTTCCTCGACACCTGCGCGCTGTCGCTGCCGTGCCACCTGCGCGGCGACGCACCCGTGGGCCTGATGCTGGCCGGCGCGCCGCACGCCGACGACGCGCTGCTGGCGATCGGCCGCGGCGCCGAAGCGGTGCTGAACGCGATTCGCTGATTGGGAAATACGTCGTAAAAGCAGGATAAGCGGCAGGGCGGGGGTTCGCGCTAGAATCGCGGGCACCCGCCCTTTCTGTTTCCAGAGACAGCCACACGATCCATGAATAACGACACTGCGATGCTGCGCCGCGAGCGCTCCCTGCTGGTTCTGCTTGCCCTGATCTGCGTCGCCCTGGTGGGCGGCGCGCTGTATCTGCAGTACTTCCTGCACGAAGACCCGTGCCCGTTGTGCATCATCCAGCGGTATTTCTTCCTGCTGATCGCGATCTTTGCGTTCCTCGGCGCGCGCTTCAATAGCTGGCGCGGCGTGCGTCTGCTGGAGGTGCTGGCGGCCTTGTCGGCGCTCGGCGGCATCGTGACGGCCGCGCGCCATGTGTATGTCCAGGCCAATCCCGGCTTTAGCTGCGGCTTCGACGCGCTGCAGCCGCTGGTCGACAGCCTGCCGCCCGCGCATTGGCTACCGGGCGTGTTCAAGGTCGCCGGCCTGTGCGAAACGGCTTATCCGCCGATTCTGGGCCTGACGCTGCCGCAATGGTCACTGGTCGCCTTTGTGATCGCGTTCATTCCGTTGGCGCTGACTTTGGTCCGCAACCGCCGCCGGATCGCCTGATCGGGCTGGTGCCATCGCGGCCTTTGCCGCCTTTGCCGCCTTTGCCGCACTGCACTGATTAGCGCCGGATTTCGTGCCGCCACCCACGGCAGCGCGAAATCCGGCGTTTTTTCATCCACGATTCCCGCATCCGGCGGCTGGGCGGCGTCCGTTTTACCTCGCCGTCCCCCGCCCCGCGTGACTTTCCGCCCGCGCCCCACCCTACGCAACTTCCGGCCTTAACGCGAATCGTACTTATCTCATGACCGCTTCCGAATAAGCTTCATGCGACATCGGAAATATTTTTGGGACAAGGTAATGCTATCGTCGAACCTGGATGGCGATCTACGTGCGCGAGGCCGGCTTCGGCGCGACCCCATGCGTAACGCGCGCCCGGTCCGCACTGTCTTTCGGATTCGCCATGACAACGCAAACCATCCGCTTTTATCACCAGGGGTCCGTCCGTGAGGTTGCGGGCGTCCCTGCGTCGCGCACCGTGCTTCAGCATCTGCGCGAGGATCTGCATTGCACCGGCACCAAGGAAGGCTGTGCGGAAGGCGACTGCGGCGCCTGCACGGTCGTCGTCGGCGAACTGGACGCGCACGGCGGCCTCGCGCTGAAAGCGGTCAACGCCTGCATCCAGTTCCTGCCCACGCTCGACGGCCGCGCGCTCTTCACGGTCGAAGACCTGCGCGCCGCCGACGGCGCGCTGCATCCCGTGCAGCAAGCCATGGTCGACTGCCACGGTTCGCAATGCGGCTTCTGCACGCCCGGCTTCGTCATGTCGATGTGGGCGCTGTACGAAAACCAGCCGGCCGCCGCCGGCCTGCCCACCCGCGATGAAATCAACGCCGCGCTTTCCGGCAATCTATGCCGCTGCACCGGCTACCGGCCGATTGTCGACGCCTCGCAGAAGATGTTCGACTACCCGCAATATCCGCGCGTGACGCTCGACCGCCAGGCCGTCGCGGACAAGCTGCGCGCACTGCAACGGCGCGACACCTTCGAATACCATGCACCCGACACGCGCGGCGTCGAGTTCGGCTCACCCGCCTTTTATGCGCCGGTCTCGCTCGATGCCTTCGCCAAACTGCGCGCCGACCATCCGCATGCACGACTGCTTGCCGGCAGCACGGACGTCGGCCTGTGGGTCACCAAGCAATTCCGCGATCTAGGCGACATTCTGTACATCGGCAACGTCGCCGAATTGAAGACGATCGAGCGCGACGCGCAGACGCTGACCATCGGCGCCGCCGTCACGCTCGAAGACGCGTACGCGGCACTCGCCGTCGACTACCCCGAACTCGCCGAACTGTGGACGCGCTTCGCGTCGCTGCCGATCCGCAATGCCGGCACGCTCGGCGGCAACGTCGCGAACGGCTCGCCGATCGGCGATTCGATGCCGGCGCTGCTCGCGCTCGGCGCGGAAGTCGTGCTGCGCCACGGTCCGCAATCCCGCACGCTCCCGCTCGATGCGTTCTACCTCGGCTATCAGAAAACCGCGCTCGCCGCCGGCGAGTTCGTCGCGGCGCTGCGCGTGCCTCGGCCGGTGGGCAATCTGCGCTTTCGCACCTATAAGGTGTCGAAGCGCTACGATCAGGACATCTCGGCCGTGTGCGCGGCGTTCGCGCTGCACGTCGGCGCAAACGGGAGCATTGAGGAAGCTCGCATCGCGTTCGGCGGCATGGCCGCCACGCCGCAGCGGGCCGCGCAAACCGAAGCGGCCTTGAATGGCGCAACATGGGACGAAAGCACCGCGCGGCAAGCCATGAATGCGCTCGTCGCCGATTACCGGCCGCTCACCGACATGCGCGCTTCGAGCGCCTACCGGCTGAAAGTGGCGCGCAATCTGTTGTGGCGCTTCCACCTCGAAACGCGCGATGACGCGCCGCTCGCCCTCTTCGACGTGAATGCGTTCGCGTTCGAAGCCGGCGCGCCGGACGCCGCCGTTGCGAAGGAGCCGTCGTGATGAACCGGACCGATGCTTTCGTCGACCCCGCCGCAGGGCACGCTGCCGCCGCTCATGAAAGCGACGCGTCGATCGGCGTGTCGCTGCCGCATGAATCGGCTGCGCTGCATGTGAGCGGCGAAGCCACCTACACGGACGACGTGCCCGAGCTGCAAGGCACGCTGCACGCGGCGCTTGGCCTGTCGCGACACGCGCACGCGCGAATCGTGTCGATGGATCTGGACGCCGTCAGACAAGCGCCGGGCGTGATTGCCGTGCTGACCGCCGAAGACATTCCCGGTGAGAACAATTGCGGCCCGGTGCTGCACGACGACCCGATTCTCGCGGTCGATGAAGTGCTGTATCTCGGCCAGCCGGTCTTCGCCGTGATCGCCGAAAGTCACGAACTCGCACGCCGCGCCGCCGCACTCGCGAAGAGCGACGACGTGATCCGCTACGAGCCGCTCGAAGCCATCCTCACGCCCGCCGAGGCAAAGGCCGCCAAGCAGTTCGTGCTGCCGCCCCTGCATCTGACGCGCGGCGAACCGGATGCAAAGATCGCCGCCGCGCCGAACCGGATCAGCGGCACGTTCGAAGTCGGTGGCCAGGAACAGTTTTATCTGGAAGGTCAGATCGCGTACGCGGTGCCGAAGGAAATGGACGGCATGCTCGTCTACAGTTCGACCCAGCATCCGAGCGAAATGCAGCAGGTGGTCGCGCATATGCTCGACTGGCCGGCGCATAACGTGGTGTGCGAATGCCGGCGCATGGGCGGCGGCTTCGGCGGCAAGGAATCGCAATCGGCGCTGTTCGCCTGCGTCGCCTCGCTGGCGGCGAAACGGCTGCGCCGTCCGGTCAAACTGCGTGCCGACCGCGACGACGATTTCATGATCACCGGCAAGCGCCACGACGCGGTCTATACCTACGAAGCGGGCTTCGACGAGAGCGGCCGCATTCTCGGCGTGCGCGTGGAAATCGCGTTGCGCGCGGGCTATTCCGCCGACCTGTCGGGTGCGGTCGCCACGCGCGCAGTGTGCCACTTCGACAACGCGTACTACCTGTCCGATGTCGACATCGTCGCGCTGTGCTGCAAGACCAACACGCAATCGAACACCGCGTTCCGCGGCTTCGGCGGCCCGCAAGGCGCGCTCGTGATGGAAGTGATGCTCGACAGCATCGCGCGCCATTTGAATTGCGATCCGCTCGACGTGCGCCTCGCCAACTACTACGGCATCGGCGAGCGCGATACGACGCCGTATGGGCAGCGCGTCGAAGACAACATCATCGCGCCGCTGACCGACGAACTCCTCGGCACCAGCGACTATCGCGCGCGCCGCAAAGCGATCGCGTCGTTCAACGCAGGCAGTCCGGTGCTCAAGCGCGGCCTCGCGTTTTCGCCGGTGAAGTTCGGCATTTCGTTCAACGTGCCGTTTCTGAATCAGGCCGGCGCGCTGGTGCATGTGTACAAAGACGGCTCGGTACTCGTCAATCACGGCGGCACGGAGATGGGCCAAGGGCTTAACACCAAAGTCGCGCAAGTGGTGGCCAATGAGCTCGGCTTGCCGCTCTCCCGCGTGCGGGTCACCGCAACCGATACCTCCAAGATCGCGAACACCTCAGCGACCGCGGCCTCGACCGGCAGCGACCTGAACGGCAAAGCCGCCGAAGCCGCGGCGAAAACGATTCGCGCAAGACTCGCCGAACTCGCGGCCAAACAGCTCGGCGGTAACGCCGGCGACGTGCAATTCGCCAATGGCCAGGTGTCGGTGAACGGCGGCGCGATGCCGTTCGAACAACTGGTCGGCGCGGCGTACCTCGCACGCGTGCAGTTGTGGTCGGACGGTTTCTACACCACGCCGAAAGTGCATTGGGATGCAAAAACGCTGACCGGTCACCCGTTCTATTACTTCGCCTACGGCGCGGCGGTGTCGGAAGTCGTGATCGACACGTTGACTGGCGAATGGAAACTGGTGCGCGCGGACGTGCTGCACGACGCGGGCCAGTCGATTAACCCGGCGATCGATATCGGCCAGGTGGAAGGCGGCTTCATTCAAGGCATGGGCTGGCTCACCACCGAAGAACTCTGGTGGAACCGCGACGGCCGCCTGATGACGCACGCGCCGTCCACATACAAGATTCCCGCGGTCAGCGACACGCCCGCTGCATTCCACGTTCAGCTCTATCAGAACCGCAACGCCGAGCCGACCGTGTTCCGTTCGAAGGCGGTTGGCGAGCCGCCGTTGCTATTGCCGTTCTCCGTGTTCCTCGCGATTCGCGACGCGATCGCGGCCGCGGTGCCGGACGCGCGCGACGCGCCGCCGTTGCGCGCGCCGGCCACGCCCGAAGCGATTCTCGACGCACTGGATGCATTGCAGCCGCCGCTCGCGCCTCAATCGGCAACGGAACCCGCGACGACCGACACGACCGCGTGAAACGATAACCCCAAGGTCTGACGCGACACGAACGCGTCGGCCCACAGTCAACCGGCCGCACGGACACCCCGCGCGGCCCTGTATGGAGAACGCCGGATGCAAGCCTGGCTACCTGACCTGCAACAACTGCTCGCGCACGGCGACGCCGCCGTGCTGGTGACGGTCGCGCGCGTCGAAGGTTCGGCGCCCCGCGAAGCCGGCACCAAGATGATCGTCACGCGCGATTCGGCGAAACACACGATCGGCGGCGGGCATCTCGAATGGAAAGCCATCGAGACCGCGCGCCAGGTGCTGCGCGACGGCATGCGCTCGCCGCACATGCGCCGGCTGGAACGCTTCGCGCTCGGCCCAAGCCTCGGCCAATGCTGCGGGGGCGCGGTGATCGTCGCTTTCGAGCGGCTCGATGTCGGCGACCTCGGCTGGATCACGTCGCTCGCGAAACGTGTGGCCGCGGGCCTTTCGACGGTGCGTAGCGTATCATTCGGCCCCGCACCGGATGCGGTGATGCTGTCAGACCCCGAGCCGGGCGTCGACGCCGCCGACTGCCTGCTGTGGGACGGCGCCGGTTTCGACGACAGCGGCGCGCTGCTCACCGAAACCATCGCGCCAGGCGACTTCGCAGTCGTGCTGTTCGGCGCCGGGCATGTGGGCGCCGCGCTGGTCCGCGTGCTGGCCACGCTGCCTTGCGCGGTCCGCTGGGTGGACGAGCGCGACGCGCAATTTCCGCCCGCTGAATCGCTGCACGCGCCGAACGTGAAGATCGACCCGAACGACGCACCCGACGAAGCGATCGACCAGGCCGCGCCGAACACGTACTTCATCGTGATGACGCACAACCATGCGCTCGATCTCGAGTTGGCCGAACGCATTCTGCGGCGTGGCGACTTCGCGTTCTTCGGCATGATCGGCTCGCACAGCAAGCGCAAGCAGTTCGAACACCGGCTGGCCGCGCGCGGTCTCGATCCGTCGCTGATCGCGCGGATGAAGTGCCCGCTCGGCGTGGACGGCATCGTCGACAAGTCGCCGGAGATCATCGCGATCTCGGCGGCGGCGCAGGTGTTGCAAGCCGTCGAGGCGAACGCGGGCACGCATCACGCCGCGCAGACGGTGTGATGCGCGGCGGCGCGAAACACGGCCGAATCGCCATCGAGCTAGTGCATCCGGCGCGAAACCATTCCAACGAACTCCTGACCGACCATGACTACAACGACCGTTACTTCCATGCCGCTGGCCGAGAAAACCGCGCTGGCACCGAAGGCCGAGCTGCATATCCACATTGAAGGCTCGCTCGAACCCGAACTGATTTTCGCGCTCGCCGAGCGCAACGGCGTGAAGCTCGCCTACGACTCGATCGACGCCCTGCGCGCCGCGTATGCGTTCACCGATCTGCAATCGTTCCTCGACATCTACTATGCGGGTGCGAGCGTGCTGCTGCACGAGCAGGACTTCTACGACATGACGACGGCGTACGTCGAACGCTGTCTCGCGGATAACGTGATTCACAGCGAAATCTTTTTCGATCCGCAGACGCACACCGAGCGCGGCGTGCCGATCGCAACCGTCGTGGCCGGTATCGAACGCGCGCTCGCCGATGCGGAAAAGCGCGGCATGACGAGCAAACTGATTCTGTGTTTCCTGCGCCATCTGTCCGAGGAAGACGCGCTCGCCACTTTCGAAGAAGCGCGGCCTTTGTTCGAACAGTACAAGCATCGTCTGATCGGCGTGGGTCTCGATTCGTCGGAACGCGGCCATCCGCCTTCGAAGTTCGAACGCGTGTTCGCCAAGGCGCGCGCGCTCGGCCTGAAACTCGTCGCGCATGCCGGCGAAGAAGGCCCGCCTTCGTATATCTACGAAGCGCTCGATCTGCTGAAAGTGGACCGCGTCGATCACGGCGTGCGCAGCATCGAGGATCCGGCGCTCGTCGCGCGCCTGGCCGATTCACGCGTCGCGTTGACCGTGTGTCCGCTGTCGAACCTGAAGCTCTGCGTGTTCGACGACCTGACCAGGCACACGCTGAAGGATCTGCTCGATCGCGGCGTGGCCGTGACGGTGAATTCCGACGATCCCGCTTACTTCGGCGGCTACGTGAACGCCAACTATCTCGCCACCATCGACGCGTTGAAGCTCAACGATGCCGAGGTCTACACGATCATCCGCAACAGCTTCGAAGCGTCGTTCGTCACGCCCGAGCAACGCAGCGAACTGATCGCGAAGCTCGACGCGCACTGGCACCCAAGCGGCCCGCACTGACGGGCCGATGTATCGCAGCCGGCGGCGGCAAGGGTTCGTGTAAGAACTCTCGATCGAACCGTCGTCCGCGCTGTTCAGCTTTTCACATTCGGAGACGGTTTTTCCATGACTCAATCGGCTAAAGCGGGCCAATCGGCATTCCGCGCGCAACTGCTGACCTTCAACGGCGATCCCGCGCAATCGCCCAACGCGGCGGTCTTCAACGAGGACGGCCTGCTGATCGTCGAAGACGGCCATGTCGTCGCGGCGGGCGCCTATGCTGCGCTCGCGCCGCAACTCGCGCCCGGCACCCCGGTCGTGGAGATGCGCGACAAGCTGATCGTGCCGGGCTTTATCGACACGCACATTCACTATCCGCAGACGGACATGATCGCCTCGCCCGCGCCGGGTTTGCTGCCGTGGCTGGAGACGTACACGTTCCCGACCGAGCGCCGCTTTACCGACCCGGCCTATGCGCGCGACACGGCGAGCTTTTTCGTCGAAGAACTGCTGGCGTGCGGCACGACCACCGCGCTCGTGTATTGCACGGTCCATAAGGAATCGGCCGACGCGCTCTTCACCGAGAGCGAAGCACGCAATCTGCGCATGGTGGCGGGCAAGGTGCTGATGGACCGCAACTGCCCCGAGTTCCTGCGCGACACCGCGCAGTCGGGCTACGACGACAGCGCCGAGCTGATCGGCCGCTGGCACAATCGCGGCCGCCAGATGTATGCGCTCACGCCGCGTTTCGCGCCGACCTCGACCGAGGCGCAACTGGAAGCGTGCGGCGTGCTGGCGGGCAAGCATCCAGACATTTTCATTCAGAGCCATGTCGCGGAAAATCACGACGAGGTGAAATGGGTCGCCGATCTGTTCCCGGGCCACCGCAGCTATCTGGACATCTACGATCACTACGGACTGCTGCGCCGCCGTGCTGTGTACGGCCATTGCATCCACCTCGACGAAGAAGACCGCAAGCGGATGGCGCAGACCGGCACGGTCGCCTCGCACTGCCCGACTTCAAATCTGTTCCTCGGCAGCGGCCTGTTCGACTTCGACAAGGCCGATAAAGCCGGCATGCCGATCGCGCTTGCGACGGACGTCGGCGGCGGCACCTCGTTCTCGATGCTGCAGACCATGAACGAAGCGCACAAGGTCGCGCGTCTGACCGGCCATCATCTGACGGCCACGCGCATGTTCTATCTGGCCACCGCGGGTGCGGCCGAAGCGCTCGACCTGGCGGACAAGGTCGGCACGTTGAAGCCGAAGTCGGAAGCGGACTTCGTCGTGCTCGATCCGCGCGCGACGCCGTTGCTCGCGCGCCGCACCGCGCGCACCGAATCGCTGGAGGAACTGCTGTTCGCGTTCGCGCTGCTCGGCGACGATCGCGCGATCTACGAAACGTATGCGGCCGGCAAGCGCGTGCATCGCCGCGACGATGTTCGGCAGCATGCATCCGGTGCGGCGAAAATCGCGGCTTGAGCTACGTGATTCACGCGGTTGAATAAAGAAACGGCGCTTCGATAACGAAGCGCCGTTTTCATTCATGCCTGCCGTGAAGCCCGCGCCGGATCGCGCAGCCAAATCAACGCTGCATGCACACCTCATGCAGCGCGTTCAGCCGCCGCACCGGATCGGCGACATACGGATTCGATTCGTCCCACGCGTAACCCGCCAGCACCGCGCTGATCATGCGGCGAATCGACGGCGTCTGCTCCGGATAGAAAATGATGTCCTGCAGCGCGCCCGTGTACCAGCGCTCGACGAAAGCGCGGAACGTATCGATGCCCTTGCGCAACGGCCCGTCATAAGCAGCCGACCAGTCGATCTGTTCGCCGTCCAGTTGCCGGTTCAAGGTCTGCACAGCAAGATGCGCCGAGCGCAGCGCGATCGTCACGCCGGACGAAAACACCGGATCGAGAAACTCGCCCGCGTTGCCGAGCAGCGCGTAACCCGGCCCGTGCAGACGCTCCACGTTCGCGGCATAGCCGCCGATGTGACGCACCGGCATCAAAAACGGCGCGTTGCCGATCAGGCGGTTTAGCGTCGGCTCCTGCTGGATCAGTTCGCGCAGCTTCGCGTCGCGTTCAGCATCCGGCACGTCGAGAAAACTCGCCTCGGCGACACAACCTACCGACGAGCGCCCACCCGCCAAGGGAATCATCCAGAACCACACGTCGCGGCGCTCCGGATGCGTCGCCACGCAGATCTTGTTGCGGTCGGTCACGCCGGCCGGAATGCCGTCCTGCACATGAGTGAAAATCGCGGCGCGCGTCGGCATCCGAGTCGGCGCTTCGAGGTTCAGCAAACGCGGCAACACGCGGCCGAAGCCGCTCGCGTCGAACACGAAACGCGCTTCGACCTGATACGCGTGATCCGCTTCATCGACCACATCGACCAACGGCGTGGCGCCGGTGTGAACCGCGCGCACCGTATGCCCAAAGCGCACGTCGGCGCCCTGCTCTGCCGCGCAGCGAATCAGAATGTCATCGAACACCGCGCGTTCGACCTGATAGGTGGTGCCCCAGCCCGGCGAGTGCTTGTCGCGGAAGTCGAACGCCGACGACTGATCGCGATACACGAAATGCGCGCCGTTCTTGTACTGGAAGCCGGCTTCGACCACGGCCTGCAGCATGCCGGCCTCTTCGAGGTAAGCCATGCTTTGCGGCAGCAGGCTCTCGCCAATGGAGAAGCGCGGAAAATGCTGGCGCTCCAGCACCAGCACGGAGCGCCCGGCCTTGCGCAGCAACGCCGCCGCGACCGCGCCTGCCGGTCCGGCACCGATGATCACGACATCGACCGTCGTACGCTTTGACGAATGTGTACTCAAATTTGCCTCAATCGTTTGGCTTGCCCGGAGCAGCGATTCGCTGCATCCTTACATCTCGTTGCAATTACACTCTGACAACAAAAACACTATTTCGCCGGGGAGCCCAGCGTGTCGCCATCTGAATCATCCCGTGTCCCTTACGTGCCGGAAACGGCTTTCGGGAACTGGTTCCTGCGTACCTACACCTGGGAACACCATGTACTGCGGGTCGCGATCAACGACCTCAAACGTCTCATCGACACGCCCTCGCCCGAGGCGCCGGTAATCGTCGACGCCGGTTGCGGCCAGGGTCTGTCCTTCCGTCTGCTCGCCGACGCGTTCGCGCCGCGCCGCATCGTGGGCATCGACTTCCACGAGCCTTCGCTGACGCTCGCCGCGCACGCGGCCCGCGCCTGCCGCGACAAACTGGCCAATATCGAACTGCTGCATGGCGACTGCGCGAAGCTGCCGTTGCCCGACGCGAGCGCCGATATCGTGTTCTGCCATCAGACTTTCCATCATCTCGTCGAGCAGGAGCGCGCGCTCGCCGAGTTCCGCCGTGTGCTCAAACCCGGCGGCATTCTGCTGTTCGCCGAATCCACGGATGCGTACATCAAATCGTGGGTGATCCGGCTACTGTTCCGTCATCCCATGCAGGTGCAAAAAAGCGCTGACGGTTACCTCGACATGATCCGCCGCGGCGGCTTCAACTTTAGCGAGCGTAACGTCTCGCTGCCCTATCTCTGGTGGAGCCGCGCGAAAGACTTCGGTCTACTCGAACGGCTCGGCCTGTATCGTCCGCAACCCGGCAAGCGTCGTGAAACGCTGGTCAATGTCGCGGCGATCAAAGCCGGCTAAGCCTTACAACGCACCCGGCAGTTATGCAGCAAGGCACGAGCCCGGTGCTTTAAAACAGCGCGGAGCGGCGGCAACTGCGCCGCCTTCCCGCTTTTTCTCGCTACCTCTCGCGTGAGTTCATGCTGATGCGCACGGATCCGCGCTTACTTGCGCAACGTCACCACCTCACCCGTCAACGCCACGCCGGCGATCACCGCGCCCGCGCCACAGGTGTACTCGGTCGCGCTCTCACGCAATTCGTTCTTGTAATTGCTCTTGATGTTGATCACCGCATTGCCGCCTTCCTTGCGCGCGCGTTCCTGCAATTCGATCACCGCCGAGAGGAAAACGTGCTGGCACGCTTGCAAGTCGCTCTTGCCGAACGCGTTGGTCTTCTTGTTGGTGGCGAACTCGCCCATCGTCTTCGAGACGGCCGGATGGTGCTGACCCGCGAAATACAGCGCGATGTCGTCGCTCACCTTGCCGGGTTCGCTTTGCAAGGCCTGATCGAGCGGATAGTAGTTGACCGTGTCGCGAGCAAAAGCCGGCGCGGCACTCAACGTGGCAAACGATGCGAACAATGCGGCAAACAGCACATGGCGTTTCATTCAGACTCCCTGGTCGTTGTTGTTGCTCTGGTGAGTTTTATTGCGTTCTATCCGGATTCGGCTCAGTTCGCTTCCAGCACGACGAGTTGCCCCTTCACCGCAATCGCAGCCGCGCTAGGACTGACCCCGCAGGTGAAGTCGGTCGACGAATTGCTCTCGCTGCTATGGAAGCGTGTCGACACGTCGATCACGGCATTGGCGTGGCGTTCGTTTGCCGCCGCGCGCAGCTTCCGCACGGCTTCGGCGAGCGCTTCATGGCAGGCGTCGTCGGGACCGGCGACCTTGCGCGCGATCCGCACCGAGTACGACACGTCGCCCAATTGCGTCCTGACCGCCGGGTGAGGCTGCTGGCCGAAATACACCGGCACGTTGCCGCGCGATTCACCGCCGGCCGCCGCGAGCGGCAGCGACTTCACTTGCGTGGCGCATCCCGCCTGCGTCAACATCACCACTGCCAGCGCACCCAATACAGCTGTTCTTTTCATTTTTCTTGCCCTCGTTTTTTTAAAGTCGCGGCCGTCTCAGCCGCCCTGCCATGCTTCGAACATCAAGCTCGCGCAACTGCCGCCGAACCCGAATGAAACCGACATCGCCGTGCCGATGCGCGCCTCGCGCGTCGCACGCACGAGCGGCATGTCGGCGACTGCCGGCTCCGGCGTGTCGACTTCCGCCGTGCCCGCGATAAAGCCATCGCGCATCATCAGCAGCGTGTAGATCGCCTCGTGGGCGCCGCTCGCGCCGAGCGGATGCCCGGTCATGCCCTTCGTCGACGAAAACGCCGGCACGCCACGCTCGAACGCCGCGCCGAACACCTCGTTCAACGCGCGCAGCTCCTCGAGGTCGCCAAGCGGAGTAGACGGTGCGTGCGTGTTGACGTAGTCGGGCCGCTTGCCCGCTTCGTTCAGCGCGCCGCTCATGGCGCGGGCGATCCCCGCCGCGCGCGGCGCGACCATGCCCGCGCTATCCGTGCAGTCGCCGAATCCGGTGAGTTCCGCGTAGATGCGCGCGCCGCGTGCTAGTGCGTGATCGAGCGCTTCGAGCACCAGCACGCCGCCGCCCGAGGCGATCACGAAACCGTCGCGCTCCGTGTCATAGGGACGTGACGCGCGCTGGGGCGTGTCGTTGAAGCGGCGCGACAGCGCGCCCATTGCGTCGAACATCAACGTCGTGTTGTCGTGCAGCGACTCGCTGCCGCCGGCCAGTACGATCTGCTGGCGGCCGGTCTGAATCAGTTGCATCGCCTGGCCGATCGCGAGCGCCGACGTTGTGCACGCCGACGACGGCGAATAGCTGACCCCTTCGAGCCCGAACACCTGCGCGACATTGGCCGACGCGGTGCTGCTCATAACATGCGGCACCGTGTACGGCGGCACCTTGTCGACGCCGCGAGCTTGCGCGATCGCCACGGCCGCGTCGTAACTGGACATCGTGCCGACGCCCGAACCAATCACCGCGCCGGCGCGCGGCGAGCGCAATGCCGCGGCATCGAGCCCGGCGTCGCTGATCGCTTTGCGCGCGGCATGGCAGGCGAACCGCGCGGTCTCGCCCATGAAGCGTTCGAGCTTGCGCTCGAACAGGGGCTCGCGCGCAACCGACGCCACGCCCGCCACCTGCGAGGCAAAACCACGTTCACGCCATGCATCGATCCGCTCGATACGCGAGCGACCTGCGCGCAGCGCAGCGGACACTTCGTCGAGCGTATTGCCGAGACACGACACGATCCCCATGCCGGTCACGACCACGCGTTGCAGCGCCACGCTCATCGAACGCGCCTGAAAATCAGCGACGTGTTGATGCCGCCGAATGCGAAATTGTTGCTCATCACATGCTCGGCATCGATCTCCCGACCCGTGCCGACGATGTAATCCAGCGGTGCGCAAGCCGGATCGACGTTCGTCAGATTCAAGGTCGGCGCATACCAGTTGCGCTTCATCATCTCGATGGTCCACCACGCTTCGAGCGCGCCGCACGCGCCGAGCGTGTGGCCGACATAGCTCTTGAGCGAACTGATCGGCATGCGCGCGCCGAAGGTTTGCGCGGTCGCATGGCTTTCGGCGATATCGCCGCGATCCGTCGAGGTGCCATGCGCATTCACGTACGCGATCGCTTCCGGCGGCAGTTGGGCGTCCTTGAGCGCGAGTTGCATCGCGAGCGCCATGGTTTCCGCGGTGGGCTGCGTCATATGCGCGCCGTCCGAGTTGCAGCCGAAGCCGACAATCTCCGCGTGAATGCGCGCCCCACGCGCCACCGCATGCTCGTATTCTTCGAGCACCAGCGTGGCCGCGCCTTCGCCGACCACGAGGCCGTCGCGCGCGGCGTCGAACGGACGCGGCGTGAGATGCGGCTCGTCGTTGCGCGTGCTGGTGGCGTATAGCGTGTCGAACACGGCGACCGCCGGGCCCGACAGTTCCTCCGCGCCGCCCGCCAGCATCAGCGTCTGCTTGCCGGTCTGGATCGCTTCATACGCGTAGCCGATGGCCTGGCTGCCCGACGCGCACGCGCACGAGGTCGGAATGATTCGCCCCTTCAGATCCCAGAACAGGCTCACATTGACCGCGGTGGTGTGCGGCATCATCTGCACGTAGCTGTTCGACGTGACGTCGCCCATCGAGCCGGTTTCGAGCATCGTGCCGAACGCGCGGATCGGCTGCACCGAGCCCGACGACGAACCATAGGCGACACCCATGCGGCCGTCACTGATGAGCGCATTGTCGGCGAGGCCGGCGTCGGCGAGCGCCAGTTCGCTCGCGCGCACCGAGTACATCGAGACCGGGCCCATCGAGCGGGTCTTCTTGCGCGGATAGTGCGCGGGCGTCGTAAAGTCCGGCAGCGGGCACGCGAGGCGCGTATGCAGCGACTCGAAGTAATCCCACTCGGGCATGCGCCGCACGGCGTTCACGCCGCTCCTCAAACGCGTTTCGATGACGTCCCAGCTATCGCCCAACGCCGTGACGCCGCCCATGCCGGTAATGACGACGCGCTTCATCAGATCATCCCGCCGTTGACGCCGATCACCTGACGCGTGACATACGAGGCCGCATCCGACATCAGGAAGCTGACCACGGACGCCACCTCGGCAGGCTGGCCGACGCGGTTCATCGGCACCGTCTTCAACGCCTGTTCGAGCGGCATGTCGTCGAGCATGCCGGTTTCGATCAGACCCGGCGCGACGCAATTGACGGTGATGCTGCGCGACGCCAGTTCGACGGCGAGCGCCTTGGTCGCGCCGATCAGGCCGGCTTTCGCCGCGCTGTAGTTGACCTGGCCGCGATTGCCCATCACGCCGGACACCGAAGCGATCGTGACGATGCGGCCGCCCTTGCGGGCACGCACCATCGGCATGGTCAACGGATGGACGACGTTATAGAACGAATCGAGACCGGTTTCGATCACGATGTCCCAGTCTTCTTCCGTGAGCGCGGGGAACGCGGCATCGCGGGTCACGCCCGCGCTGCACACGATGCCGTAGTAAGGACCCTGTGCCGCGACGTCCGCTTCGAGCACTTCGCGGCATACGGCGCGCTCGCGCACATCGAATTGCAGCACGCGCGCCGTGCCGCCCTGCGCGGCGATGCCCGTCGCAACCGCGTCGGCTTCGGTGCGTCCCGTGCGGCAATGCACGGAGACCGCGAAGCCGTCGGCGGCCAACTTGTACGCAATCGCGCGGCCAATGCCGCGGCTTGCGCCGGTAACGAGAACACGCCGGCTCATGAACTGAAACTCCCTTCAATGAATGACTGAAAATCGGGCGGTTGAAAAACCTTGATGACCGCTTCGGCGCAATCCATGTCGCCGTGGCGGATCGTGCATTCGTATGCGCCGTGGCCTTCTTCGCTGCGCAGCAGTTCCGTGACGTGGATCGACAGGTGCGCGCCGGCCGCGAACGCCGGTTGCAATGCCTTGTAGCTGCGCGAGCCGAGCAGTACACCGGGACGCGCTCGGCCGCCGCCGCGCATGGCCAGCAATGCGACGTGCGCGGCGATGGCCTGCGCCATCAGCTCGATGCCGATCCACGCGGGCATCGCGCCGTCGGCATCGGCATACCACGCGTCGGCGCGGACCGTGGCGCGCGCGCTCAGCGTTTCTGCGCTGAACGTGTCCACGGCGTCGATCAGCAACATGGTGCCGCGATGCGGGATGATCGCTTCGATCGGCTGCTGGAGCAGTTCGTCAACGGTGGGCGGCGGATTCATCGCGTGACTCATCGGGCAACTCATCGGGCAAGAACGAGGCTGACGTTGCTGCCGCCGAAAGCAAATGAATTGCTCATCACGTATTGCGCGCCGCTTCGCGGCAGGAAACGTTCGCTCTCGACCAGATCCAGCAGCGGTAATAACGGATCGGCTTCGCCATCCCACAGATGCCGCGGCAACGCCACGTTCTCACGCGCCAGCGTCAGCCACGCGAAGCCGAGTTCGGTGGCGCCCGCCGCGCCGAGTTGGTGGCCGGTCAACGGCTTGGTGCCGCTCGTCGCCACGCCGCCGGGAAAAACGCGCGACATCAGGTTGGCTTCCATCTCGTCGTTCTTGCGCGTGGCAGTGGCATGCAGATTCACGTAGCCGATCGCCGACGCTTCGACGCCCGCCTCGGCAAGCGCCGCGCGCAGCGCGATCTCGCCGCCCACGCCCTGCGGGTCCGGGGAGGAAATGTGATGCGCGTCGCTCGATTCGCCCACGCCCGCGAGGCGCACTGCCGCTTCATCGCGGCTCATGAGGAACACCGCCGCGCCTTCGCCGACATTGATCCCGCAACGATTGCGGCTCATCGGATTGGTGCGCGTGGCGCTGGTCGATTCAAGCGAGGCGAAACCCTGCACCGTCAACTCGCACAGCGAATCGACTCCGCCCACCACGACGGCGTCGCACAGGTGCAATTGCAACAGCCGGCGCGCCGACGCAAACGCCTTCGCGCTCGACGTGCACGCGGTCGAAATGGTGAACGCCGGACCTCGCAGGCCGAGCGCGGCGGCGGCGAATGGCGCGGCCGTGCCGATCTCCATTTGCCGGTAGTTGAAGTTGGCCGGCAGATCGCCTGCCTGCGCCTGATAGACGAACGCGGCCTCGGCCGCTTCGATGCCCGACGTGCTGGTGCCGAGCACCACGCCGACGCGGTGCGCGCCGTAGCGCTCGCGGGCCGCGTCGATGGCCGGTGCGATCTGCGCCAGCGCGGCGAGCAGCAGGCGGTTATTGCGGCAGTCGTAGCGGGCGAGTTCGGCGCGCGGCGCCATCTCCAGCGGCGTGAACACGCTACCGACGAACGCCTCGCCGATTCCCGTATGCGCATTCGCCATACCCGGCGAATGACCGGCGGCGAGCGCCGGCACGATGCTGTCGAGGTCGCCGCCGAGCGCGTTGATCATGCCGAGCGCGTGCAAATAAACTGATGGCGCCTTCATGCGGCCCTCCTTGATTCCGATGGCATGCCTATCGGCGCGAGCAGCACCGAGACCGCGATGCCGAGCGCGAGCGTCGCGCCGAAACTCTTCAGCGCGGGCATCGCGCTCATGCCGAGCATGCCGAACGACAACAGCGTGGTGGCCGCAGACAACAACACCCCCGTCCACACCGCGCCGAGATCGGCGTCCGCGCGCTGGCAGCCTTCGCGCAGGAACACCGCATAGTTTGCACCCACGCCGAGCACGAGCATCAGCGCGAGCCAGTTGAACAGATTGAGCGGTACGCGCGCATAGCCGAATACGGCGAGCGTGACGCCCACGGCAAGCAGCACCGGCAAAGTCACGGCGATGCCGCCGCGCACGCGATAGCGCAGCATCAACAGAACGAGCACGAGAGCTAGCGCGCCGCCGAGCCACCAACCGCTATCCACGCGATACGCGCCGAACAGTTTCGACACGCTGGCGGCCTTGTCGACGAACACGATGCCGGGCAAGCTCTGCGCCGTCGCGATCAGCGCGGGTTCGTTCTGCGGCGTCACGCCTTGCGGAATGACAACAGCGGCATAGGCTTTCGTCGACGAGTCGACTTCGCCGAGCCAAAGGTGTTTGTACGGTTGCGACCACGGTGCCGCGAGCCACGTATCGACCGTCAGCGGGGCTTGCGGTTTCGCATACGCAGCGAGCCACGCGTCGGCAACTTCGTCCTTGAAGCCTGCTTGCAGGAGTGTGGCGCGCAATGCGGCGCGCTCGTCGAACACGTGTTGCGCGAGCAACGCGCGGTCTTCATTCTGCCGTTTCGCGGACGGCACGAATTGCGCGACCGACTGATAGCGGCCGACCTTGTTCGCCGTGCCGTTCAGCGCATCCAGTTTCGTGCCCAACGCTTCGGCGCGCTGCAGCACGAGCTCCGGCGTCTCGCCGCGCACCACGAAAAACTGCGCGCTGTTATCCACGCCGACCGCCGCGCGCACCTTGTCTTCCTGCGCGACGAGCGCCGGGTCGCGCTGGATCAGCAGATGGATATCGTCGTCGCTGGTTAGACGCAGCCAGCCGGGAATCGCCAGCAACAGCAGCAGCGCCGCCACTAACCACGCCCGCTTGCCGCCGATCGTGCGATGCCACACCGTCAGCACACGCGCCGCGCCCGCGAACACGCGCTTGGGGCTGCGTCTGGGCGCGCGAGTGAGCAGCGCGGGCAGCAACCACAGCACGGACGCGAAGGCCGTCGTGATGCCCGCCATCGCGAAACAGGCAATCTGCTTGAGCGCGGGAAACGGCACCCAGGCGAGGATCGCGTAGCCGAGCAGGCTTGTCGCGAGCGCCACGCTCAACGCGGGACGCACGGCGCGCGCGCCGCGCCGCGCGTCCCAATCGCGTTGCGCGCCGAGATACACCACGAAGTACTGGATCGAATAGTCGACGGCCTCACCAATCAGGCTCGCGCCGAACACCAGCGTCAACAGATGCAGTTTGCCGAACACCAGCATCGTCACCGCCAGCGCGCAGACAATGCCGAGCGCGGTCGAGACGAAGCCGAGCAGCAGCAGACGTGGCGAGCGGAACACCCACATCATCAGGAGTGCGACGCCGCACAGCGAAGCAATGCCGATCAGATGCACTTCATGTTCCGATGCACTGCGCGCCGCTTCCGCGTAAAACACGGCGCCGGTCCGCGCCACCGAGACGTCGGGGAACGACGGCTTCAACGCGCTTTCGCCCTGGGCCAGCGCCGCGAGCACGGCGTGCTGCGTCTTCGTTTCGTAGGCGGAACCCGGCAGCGTCGCGACGATCAGCACGCTGGTGGCGGCGCCCTGATGCGCGACCAGCATGTTGTCTTCGAGTTCGAGATTCGAGGTGGCGAGCGGCAGGCCACCGAGCCAGTGTTCGAGCCAGCCGAACGGATCGTCGGCGAGCGGTGTGGTCAGTCCGCCGCGCAGCGGGCTATAGATGCGCTGGGCGAGCGTGTCGCGCAATGTGGCGCCCGCCGCGCCACCGGCCAATGCCGCGCGGTCCGTCGGCGCCAGCAAGCCGAATCGATACGGCATATACAGCGCCGCGATCTGCGACAGATCGAACGGCGGCAACTCCGCCGTCACCGAACCGAACGCGCCGCTCTTTTGCAACGCCGCGCCCAGTTGTTTCGCCGCGGCTTTCGCGTGCGCGTCGTTGTTGCTGGTGACGAGAAAAACGGTGCGGTCGCCGAGCGCGCTCGCGAGCGTATCGACCGCCTTTTCCGCGACGGGATCGGCCTCGGTCGCGGGCAATAGCGCAAGCAGATTGGTTTGCAGCGGCGACGGTCCGGCGAACCGCCAACCGCAATACAGCGCCGCGACGAGCGCGAGCAGCAGCCACGCGGCGCGCATGCCCCACGCCTGTTTCGTGGACCGCTGTTGCAGCATGTCCATTAAGGCGCCCCGAGCAAGCCGCGTTCAGCCGCGGTGAGGTCGCTCACGGCCGCGCTCTTCGTGAAGTCGAGCTGGGTGATGTCGCCGTTCGCCAGCGTGATGCGCAAGCTCTGCAGATAGTCGCCGCCGCTCATCGCCAGACCTTTGATCGACTGGGCGATCTGCGGCTGGTTCGGCGTCAGTTGCATGCGCCACTGCGCGGCGCTGCCTTGGGCCTCTACGTCGAATTGCGAGTAGAGCGCCGACAGATCGCCGCCGAGCATGGCGCGCATCATCTTCGAAACTTGCGCGACGCCGCGCGTGCCCTGTGCGCTGTGAGTCGTGACGCGCTGGCCGTTGGCGTCGACTTCGGCGACGCCGGCATCGGTGATGACATAGGTGGCTTTGTAGGGCTTGTCGATCTGCCAGATCACGCCGCGCTCGCGGAAAAATAGCAGCGAGCCGGTGCTGACGAGCGGCTGCTTCATCGCGGCGAGCGTTTGCGTCTGCGTGAATTGCGCGCGCACGCCCTTGGCTTGCGCGAGATGCGCGGCGATCTGCGAAACGAGTGCGGGGTTGCCCGCGGCAGGCGCGGCCTGGGTCGTCGATGCTGCCAAGGCCGGCTGCGTCCACGCGCTCACAGCGAACAGGCAGAGGACGCCCGTCACGCTCAATGCGCTCAATGCTCCGACGAGCACGGCGCGCAATTTCATCGTCCCCATACGCGCTCCAGTTTCTCGAATACGACCGGCGGCGAGACGAACTGCAACTCCTGCGTGGCGGCGTCGACCGCGACCTGGATCGTGTAGCCCTTGGTCAATCGCGTGCCAGACACGCAATCGACGATTTCATAGCCTATTTTCAGGCGGTTTTCGTGTTCGAGCAGTTGCGTGCGCACTTCGATCTGCTGCCCGTAAGTGGCCGGCCGTACGTACTTCAGATGCGCTTCCACGATCGGCCACAAATAGCCCGAAGCCTGCATCTCGCGATAGTCGTAATCGAACGCGCGCAGAAGCGCCGCGCGGCCGATTTCGAAGTACTTCAGATAATGCCCGTGCCAGCACACGTTCATCGCGTCGACGTCATGGAACGGCACTTCCACCGTCGCGCTCGCACTCAGCACTTTGCCGGAAACGCTCATGCGTTCGATCCTCCGCGATAGTCCTGCAGCAGATCGCACGCGGCAATGCGCGCGGTCAGCGCGCGCAGCTCGTGTTCCAGTGCGCGATCTTCGTCGACGAATGGCGACTGCGCGCTCACGCTGTCCATAAACGTTCGCAGCGGCGAGGGGACCGGCGTTCCGCTGTCGATCTTCAAGCGCAACCGGGCGGCTTGCACCGTTGCGAGCGTATGCGCGGCGGCGACCTGCTCGGTCAACTCCAGCACGCGCAAACAATCGCGCGCGGCAATCGTGCCCATGCTGACCTTGTCCTGGTTGTGCGCCTCGGTGGAGCGCGAGAACACGCTCGCGGGCATGGTGTTTTTCAACGCTTCAGCGGTCCATGCGGACGACGAAATCTGCACCGCCTTGAACCCGTGATTGATCGGGGCGCGCGCGGAGGTGGCGCCCGACAGATTGCGCGGCAAGCCGTTATTGAAATTGACGTCGACGAGGAGCGCGAGTTGCCGGTCCATCAGATCGGCGAGATTGGCAACCGCAACCTTCAGCGAATCCATCGCGAACGCAATATGGCCGCCGTAGAAGTTGCCGCCGTGCAGCACGCGTTCATTGTCCGGGTCGATCAGCGGGTTGTCGTTCGCGCTGTTCAGTTCGTTCTCGACATCGCGGCGCACCCACGAGAGCGCGTCGCGCGCCACGCCGATCACATGCGGCGCGCAGCGAATCGAATAGCGATCCTGCAGACGGTGACCCGGCGTGTCGTCGCGCCCGGACAGATCGTCGCGGATCCATGCCGCCGCTTCGGCCTGGCCGGCGTGCGGCTTCACTTCGAAGAGCATCGCGTCGAAATGCGCGGCACGGCCGTCGAGTGCGACCGTGCACAGCGCCGTCAGCCGCGCGGTCAGCCGCGTGAGATGATCGGCGCGCGCAAACGCGAGACAGGCGAGACCGGTCATCACGGCGGTGCCGTTCATCAGCGCGAGCCCTTCTTTTGGCGCGAGCGTGAGCGGCGTGTGGCCGAGTTCGCTCCACACCTCGCGCACATTGCGCAACTGCCCTTCGAACATCACGTCGCGTTCGCCCGCGAGCGCGGCGGCCAAATACGAGAGCGGCGTGAGATCGCCGCTCGCGCCGACCGAGCCTTCCGACGGAATGCGCGGCAACACACGATGATTGACCAGATCGGCCAGACGTTCGAGCAACACCGGACGCACGCCGGAAAAACCATAAGCAAGCGAGTTGAGCCGCGCGGCGATCACCGCGAGCGTTTGCGCGTCGTCGAGATACTGGCCCATCCCGCAGCCGTGATAACGCGTGAGTTGCAGCGGCAACGCTTCGACCAGCTCCATCGGCACGTCGACCACGCAGGCGTCGCCGTAACCGGTGTTCACGCCGTACACGGTCGCGCCCGCGGCCAGATGCCGGCGCAGAAAATCCGCGCCGCGCTGGATGCGCGCGCGCCACGCCGGATCGGCGCTCAACGCAACCGGCGTGCGATGCTGCGCGATCGCGACGACCTCTTCGATCGTCAGCTTGCGACCGCCTATGACGACCGCCGCCTTGTTCACGTTGGCGCCCGCATTCGGCACATCGATCAGATCATGTTCGGCCATTTGCGCCTCGCTTGGGGCTGGCCCAGAAATCGAAGAAGTTGAACCATTGATAAGGTGCCTTGCGGCAATAATGTTCGAGCCGCACGGCATAGCGCTGCGCCCACGCGGCGAGATGCTGCGCGCGTTCGCGGCGCGGCAGCTCGATACGCTCGGCGAACGGTTCGAAATACAGGCGGTAACCGTCGTGCTCTTTCAGACAGAAGAACAGATAGACCGGGCAACCCAACGCATGCGCGAGCACATAGGGCCCTTGCGCGAACGGCGCGGTCGAGCCGAGAAATTGCGCCTCCGTCGTGCGGCCCGCTTCGTGCGCGGGCACGCGGTCGCCGACGATCACCAGCAATTCACCGGCGTCGACGCGCTCCTGCATCATCATCGCGGTCTCGGGTCCGAAGTCGCTGACTTCGAGCAGATGTTTCGCGAACTCGCTATTGGCCGAGGCCAGCACGCTATTGAAGCGGCGCGCGTGCTCCGTATAGACGACCGCCGTGACCTTCGCATAGGCGCCCTGCGCGGCGAGCGCGCGGGTCATCTCCAGATTGCCGAGATGCGCGCCGATCACGAGCGCGCCCTTGCCGCTCTTCACCAATGCTTCGAACGCCGAAGGATCTTCGAACTTGACGTCTGCATTGTTGACGCGGCCCGACCACGCGGCGAGCTTGTCGAAGCCCGATTGCGCGAACGCCAGCATATGGCGGTACGCGGACAACCAGCCGGGACGCGGCGTGTCGCCCTGCGGCGCGGTCTTGCCGAGATGCCTGAAGTAGTTGCTGGAGGCCTCGCGCGCGGCGCGGCCCGTCAGCAGAAAATACGCGACGATCGGGTGCAGCCAGAGCGCGGTGAAACGTCGGCCGAAGAGCTTGCAACTGAGCGCGAGCAACGACATGCCCAGATGGCTGCCGCGTTCGGCGATACGCCACCAGTCCTGGTCATTTTCTTTGCACTGCCCATCCGCAAGTGCCGCGCGACGCGGCATCAGCTTGTGCGCGAGCAGCACCGGCAGACGCCACAGCATGCCGCACACGAGCCGCGTATGGCTGCGGCTGATGCGCACGTTGTCCCACAGCACGTCGAAATGCGAGACGCCGTCGCTCGCGTAGGTGACGCGCGTCGGAATCGAACGGAACGCGGCGCGCCGCCAGTACAGACGCACGAGGATCTCGATGTCGAAGTCCATGCGCGTGGGCAGCCGCACGCTGTCGATCAGATTGCAGGCCAGCGCCAGCGGATAGAGCCGAAAGCCGCACATCGAATCGCGGATGGTCAGCGAAAGCGTTTCGATCCACACCCACACATGCGTGAGATAACGGCCGTAGAGACGCGCTTTCGGCACGCTCTCGTCATAGATTGGCCGGCCGAGAATCACCGCGCCCGGATCGGCGCGCGCAGCCTCGATGAAACGGGGCACGTCGGTCGCGTCGTGCTGGCCGTCGGCGTCGATCTGCAGCGCGTGCGTGTAGCCGGCCTCGCGCGCGGCGCGCAGCCCCGCCATCACCGCCGCGCCCTTGCCGCCGTTGACCGGCAGCCGCAGCAGCGTGAACCGCCCCGCGTATTGCTGCGCGAGCGCGGCGAGCACTTGCTGGGTGGCCTCGTCGCTACCGTCGTCGACGACGAAAAACGGCAGGCCGTGAACCGCGAGATGAGCGACGGTCGCGCCGATCGCGTCCTTATGGTTGTAGATCGGAATGACGATGCATGGGGAGAAGGTCATCACGCCGGCGCCCCGTAGACGATCACACCAGACGCGCATTCGCGACCGTTCGCGCGGTATGCAAACTGCAGGCGCCGACGAGCCGCGTCGTGAGCGAGCGTGAGCGCGAGCACAGCGCCTGGAGAAACCGGCGCCATGAACTTCAGACGGTCGATCGATGCCACCGCCCGCACGGCCGGCAAGTGGTCGGCGGCGAGGCGCACGGCCCAGTCGACCTGAACGACGCCGGGCAGAATCGGCAGGCCGGGAAAGTGGCCGGCGAAATGCGCGAGCGTGGGCGGCACGCGCAACTCGTAATGCAGTGTGTCGCCGCTGCGCGCTTCGGCCAGCACCTCGACGCCTTCGCTACGCGGTTCGAACGCGGCCGCCACGGCGGCCACCGGCAGTTTGCCGCGCGCGTCGAACGGCAGCGTGACCCGAAAACGCCAGTGGCGCGGCAGCACCACCACGTCGAAGTATTCGGCGAGATGTCGGCGCAGGATCTTGGCGAGCGCCACGCGGCCTTCGTCGCGCAGCGCCGCACCGCCCGCTTCCGTCAGCGCTACGACGGCGCCGACGCGCTCGCGCGAGGCGCCGGCGAGCGGCACGATCGCCGCTTGCGCCACATACGGATGCAGCGCGAGGCGCGCTTCCAGTTCCGGCAACGACACGCGCTTGCCGTCGAGCTTGAGCACGCGGTCGAGCCGGCCTTGCAGACGGAAACGGCCATCGGCGTCGAAGGCGATCCTGTCGTCGGTACGATGCCAGCCGGCGTGATCGAGATGCGGTGAGCGGACGTTCAGCGCACCGTCTTCGTCGCGGCGCACTGCGATGCCGGCTAGCGGTTGCCAGGCATCTGTCTGATCCTGGCGCCGCCACGCTATGCCACCGGTTTCCGTGCTGCCGTAGACTTCGAGCGGCGCGGCGCCATAAGCCGCGGCATATTCCTGCGCGGCTTCAAACGCCAGCGGGCCGCCCGATGAAAAGACCGCGCGCGGCGCCGGCGTCAAGTCCGCGAAGCCAGGCAAGGCGGGCCAGCGAGACAATTGCGCCGGTGTCGAGACGATCACCGCCGCGCCGCATTGTTCGATCTGCGTTTGCAGATGCAACGGCTCGATGCTGATCGCACGGTCGAACGCGCGGCCGGCAGCAAGCGGCCACAACACGCGAAATAGCAAACCGTAAATGTGGTGATGGGGCACGCTCGCGAGCATCGTCGCGTCGCCGATCAACGCGCCCCACTGCTGTTCCAGCGTGTGCACTTCGGCGTTGAACTGCGCGAGCGTCTTGCGGATCGGCTTGGGGCGGCCGCTGCTGCCGGAGGTGTAGAGCGTGAGCGGGGCTTGCGGGTCGATCGTGAGAGCGGCGCGAGACGTGTGCGCCGAGGCTGCCTGGGCGTTTGCAGTGCCGGTAGCGGCTGCGGCGTGCTCTGAGGCTGCCTGGGCGTTTCCAATGCCAGTGTCAGTGGCGACTCCGGCGTGCTCCGCCGCGGCTGCATTGACGCGGGCCAACGTATCGAGGTCGGTGTCGACTTCAGCTTCGGCGTTGACACCGAGGTTGGCTCCGGCCAAAAGCTCGAACAGCGGCAAATCCGCGTCCGTCAGCACCACGTCGTACGCATCGGCGAGATCGGCGAGATAGCCTGGCGTCGAGTTGGCCGGAATCACCGGCTCCTTGCCGCACGCGAGCAGCGCGAAAAGCGCGCAGGCGAAATCGAACGGATCGTCGATACAGAGTGCGTAGCGTTGCGCGCCCTGCGTTTGCACGAGCGCGATCAACACGGCGACGCGCGCGCGAAACGCCGCGCGATCGAAAACCTTGGCGCCATCGCGGCATACGGGCACCTGCAACGCGGCGCTCTCATGAACCACCGACAACAGATCATGCAACGCGATCATGCCGCCTCCGAACGCGCGGCACGCGGCAGCACGACCAGGTAACGCCAGATCACCTCGGCCACCAGCAGCACGCCGATCAGCCCATAAGCAATCGCTCCGTTATACAGCGACCAGTTCGCACGGCTCCAATACAGCGCGGTATAGGCGGAAAACACGCCGTTCAGCACGAAGAACGCACACCACACCTGTGTCACGCGCCGCGTATGGTGCACCGCGCCCGGTGGCAGATCCGGATTGCCGAGGCGCGCGAATTTTTCGATCATGGACGGCCCGCGCACGAGCGTCGCGCCAAACGCGATCAACAGGCCCAGATTGACGAGCGACGGATACAGACGCAACAGCAATTCGCTATTGGTCAGCACGATCGCCGCCGACGCACAGCTCAGCAGACCGACCACGCTCCAGTCGATCGTGGAGAGCCGCCGCAGCGAAGTCGCGACCGGGCCGCTACCGGCCCAGCGCTGCAGCCAGAGAATCGCAAACAGCATGCAGCCGACGTAGCGCGGCGTGTCCCAGCGCCACGCGCACAGGATCAGCGCGGGGTACGCGAGCTTCAACAGCACCTGCACGACGGTTTTGCCGAAGTGGCGCCCGGCGCCGGGCGAGGCTTCGTCGGCCCGCCGCGCCGCCGCTTGCGTTCGCGAGCGCGCGACGGACATCAGCCTTGTGCCGCGAGCAGGGACTCGACCGCGCCGATCACGTCGCCGACGGTGCGCACCGACTTGAACTCTTCCGGCTTGATGCGGCGTCCGGTCATTTCCTGCAGTTTGATCGCGAGGTCGACAGCGTCGATGCTGTCGAGATCGAGGTCCTCGAACAGATGCGCTTCGGGCGTGACACGCTCGGGCTCGATCGCGAAGTTCTCTTTGAAGATAGCGCGGATGCGCTCCAGAATCTCTGCCTCGGACACGATTTACTCCCCCTTTCTGGTTGTTTCGTTCACAGCGTGCGTCGCTTCGCGTTGGCTCGCCACCAGCGCGGCCAGCGTGCTGATCGAGCGGAAGTGTTCGCGCGTGCGTTCGTCGTTCGCTGCGATGGTCAGTTGGTATTGTTTGCGCAGCACGATGCCGATTTCGAGCGCGTCGATCGAATCGAGACCGATGCCGTCGGTATCGAACAACGGTGCATCGTCGTCGATATCGGCCGGGCTCAGGTCTTCCAGATCGAGCGCTTCGATCAGAAGCTGTTTAATTTCCAGTTTTAAAGAATCCATAATCGAACAGGTGCTGAGTAATGTGTGCTTCGACGGCGCTCGTCACGCTGCGCGCCGCGAGAGCCGGTGGAGTGTCATGGGCCGCGAGCTGATCGAGGCCGAGCGGCTCGAGCACGTTCACGCGCATTCTGAACGCGCGTGCCGGCACGTCGTACCAGCGCATCTGCTTGGTGAATGCGGGCGGGTCGCAATCCATCAGCACCGGGACGATGGGAGCGCCGACTTTCAGCGCCATGTGCGCGAAACCGCGCGAAAAAGCGTGCAGCCGGTTCGGCCCGGGACTGCGCGTGCCTTCCGGGAAAATGATCATCGTATAGCCTGCGGCCAGCTGCTTCGCGCCGGCCTCGACGAGCTCCGCGGGGTCGGCATTGCTGACGTACTCCGCCGAACGCACGATGCCCCAGAAACACGGGTTGCTCCAGTGCGCGTTTTTCACCACGCAGCAGGCATGCGGCGTGAGCGACAGGAGCACCATCACGTCGAGATAAGTCGGGTGGTTGGCGACCACGATCGCCGGCCCCTCTGCGCGCAACGCCTGCACGCCCGACACTTCGAGTTCCATCACGCCGATGCGCTGCAACACCGCGACCAGCGCGCGGAAAAACCAGTGAATCACGCTCGTCACCGCGAACTGGCGCGATGCACGGTGCGGCCACACCCACGCAAGCGGAAACACCACCACCGAGAACAGCACGCCGCATACGCCGAACATCACGAAGGCCATGCCGGTCGCGCAGAATCGCCAGCAATAATCAAGCCGCGCGATCATGCCAACTCCAATGCCACGTGGCGCAGGCGCCTTGCCACGCGGCGGGCAGGCCGGTTTCCAGACAGTGCTGCACGGCCTGGCTCTGGGTCGCGAAAACGGTCGGCGAGTTGCCCTCGCTTGCCGCAGGTTCGCTCGCCGGCGCGGATTCCCGCTCGCCCACTCGGCCTTCGGCCGCGGTGGTTTGACTCACCGGCGGGGATTCCCGCAGATCAGCGCGGGAAACGACACACGCCAATTCGCCCGTCACCGTTTCGCTATCGAGCAGGATCGCGATCGCGCCGCCCGGCACTTCGTCTTCGATCGTGCCGTAAGCCGGGTCGGCCGGTTCGTCCGCATAGACCAGCAGCATCGGCGAATCCGGCTGGGTGGCGTACTGTGCGTGCGCTTCCAGCAGCGCGTAACCGAGCGTTTCCGCGCCGGCCGAAATCGCACTCGCTGCCGACCGGTCGCCACGCGCAATACCGAACACGCCGGTCATGGCATTGAGCACCGACAGGCTGAAAGCGGTAGGCGACACCGGCTCGCCCGCACTAATGGCGCGCAGGATATCCGTGGTGCGACGCAGTTCGCCGTGGCGCGACGCGAAAACGACCCGCGCAGCGTTCTGGGCGACACAGTCGTGCGCCACCTTCAGCGCCACTCTGGACAGAGTGCTCAGACGGCGCCGCACGATCGGCTCGATGAAGCCGATATCGGGTGCGGCAGATGCGGCAGCAGGCCAGCTAGACCAGCGAGCGACCGGAACGGTCCAGTGCAGATCGGGCATATCGGTGTTCGCGCGTAGAAGCGAGGAGAGGCTGAAGCGCCTGACGGAATACGGCACCGTCACAGCGTGTACGCGCCGCGCGGACCGGCAATCTCCAGCCGGGGTCGATCCAATCGTCTGATCTTATATAGGGTTCAGCGATTTAACGGCACATGGCCCCGTTTATTTAGGCACCCTCGCCGATTTGTCTGGAGGATGGCCTCAGGCGCCCTAAGGTCGCCGAATCATACTGAATATTCTGGGATAAATCAGCCACAAAAGACGTATCCATCTGTATCCGTATCTATCGAGCGACGCCCCGCCAAAAACCCGTTGCGCGCGCCTGCGGCGCGATTTCCGGTTGCGCGGCCAGGTGCAAAAGCCGCTCGCGACACGGGTTGCGGTCGACACGAGCACAGAAGCATTTCGCGGAATTACATCATTACTTTCAACTAACTTTCTTAAACAATGTTTCAGATTGGAAGGTTTCCGTGTCGGCAACTGCCGACCTTATAACCGGTCGACGACGCCTGCCCTATCTCAAGCCCGCCATTTGGGAGATGCAATGGCGTCCGCGGCTGACGGAGTCGATTATCGGCTGGCGCCATGCCTGTTATACTCCGTCCCTCATTGGGGAGTAGCCGCCTCGCGGCACGTGCGCACCGCTGTCATCGGGTGCGTCGCACGTGTGGTTCGCGGGGGCGCCTGTCAACAGACTTGGCCTGCACGGCCATGGCAGCCGCAGCCTCTGGCCTGGCGAGACCGATGATCCACACACCGCCGCAACAGGGCCCGGCGTGTCGTGGGTCGTCGCTCGTTCATCTCTCGGCCCGGGGAATCGACACAACGTGGATCACGCTTTTCTCATTTCGACCGGAGCAGTCGCGCTCGCCGAGATCGGCGACAAGACGCAATTGCTTTCGCTCGTCCTCGCGGCACGCTATCGCAAGCCGCTGCCGATCATTCTCGGCGTGCTCGTCGCCACGCTCGTCAATCATGCCTGCGCGGGCGCACTCGGCGCCTGGCTCGGCTCTCTGCTCACGCCGACCATCATGCGCTGGGCACTGGCCGTATCGTTCATCGGCATGGGGCTGTGGATTCTCGTTCCGGACAAGCTCGACGACGACGAGGCCAATACCAGCCGCACGCACTTCGGCGTGTTCGGCGCGACCGTGGTGACGTTCTTTCTCGCGGAAATGGGCGACAAGACGCAGATCGCCACGGTGGCCCTCGCCGCGCGTTTTCACGACTTCTTCGGCGTGGTGGCGGGCACCACGCTCGGCATGATGATCGCCAACGTGCCCGCGATCCTGCTCGGCGACCGTTTCGCGCATCGGCTGCCGACCAAACTCGTGCACGGCATCGCGGCGGTGATGTTCGTGATTCTCGGGACGATGGCGCTGTTCGGCGTGGGCGTTTAGGTCGGCGCTTAGGTCGGCGCTTAGGTCGGCGTTCAGTCGGCGCCTGGTCGGTGTTCGTGGTGCGGCCGGCTGGCAGTTCCTGGCGCTTGGCGGGCGCTTCGCGCTTCGCAATTGGCTTGGCTTGGCATCAGCCAAACAAACGGCCCGGCAGGATGACCTGCCGGGCCGTTTGTCTTGTTCACTGCCGGCCTTCGCGCCGCCGCGCGCCGCCACTCGGCATGAACTACTGAATGACTTTCGCGCCAGACGCCGGAGCCGGCGCGGCCGCGGGCGCGGCGCCGGTAGCGGCGATTTCGTTCGATGCGCCGCCGTTCTTGTCGAGCGGAATCTTCACCGTGTGGACGGCGCCGTTACCGAGCGGAAAATCGGCCAGCGCGCTACGCGCCAGATACGGCATGGCCCGCACGAGCGACGACTCGCCTCCCGAATTGCGCGCCGTCACGTTGTACACCTCTTTGCCGGTTGCCCGCTCGGTGATCCGTATGCCCAGCAGATGCGTGAAGATCGGATAGCTCTGGTTCACATACGTAGTGGGAAACGGTCCCCACGGACCCCAAGGATCGAATGGCCGGCCCCAATACGGCGCGGGCCAGGGGTTGTAATACACCGGCTCCGCGACCGTCACCATATCCGAACGGATGCCGTACGACAGTCCGACCAGATAACGCGCCTGGCCGCTATCGACCTGGCGGAAAGCATGCGTGGCGAGTTCATTCGCGACAAACCGCTCGTAGGTGCTCAGTTCGAGATTGTTCTGCTGGTCCGCGGCGCGCGTGAATGCATAGGTGCGGGTGGCGTCGTTGCCGCTCCAGTCGGAGAAGGCCGTGACCTGAGTGGTCACGTAGGTCGTGCAGCCGGAAAGCAGCACCGTCAGCGCGGCTAGCAGCAGCGCGACGCGGCGGGTCCATCGATCGAATTTCATGGTCTACCTCGTGAAGCTTCTCAATGTCTCTGTATTGTCCGTCATGACCGGCCCCGTAGGCGCGCAGGCTTTTTCATCACGCGGGCGCCCGATAATACGCTGACCAGTAGATTCGGTAAAAAGTTCGCTCCGCACAATTTGCCGAGGCTTTGTACAATGGCTCGACATGCCCGGCTCGCACGCCAGAAGCGCGCCTGCCGACTCGAGTTCCAACACTACAGAACGCCATGGCCGATACCGCAACGCCCAATGTGATTCGCCGCGCCGACTACGCGCCGCCCGCCTTCCTGATCGACACCGTCGCACTGGAGTTCGATCTGGTTCCCGAACGCACGGTTGTCCGGAACACGATGCGCGTGCGTCGCAATCCGGAGGCGTCGCGCGCCGCGCATCTGGAACTGATGGGCGAACAGCTGGAGTTCGTCAGCGCCGCGATCGACGGCCAGCCGTTCACCAATGCGCACGCGCACGAACACGGCCTGCTGCTCGACAATGTGCCGGACCAATTCGAACTCACGCTCACCAGCATTTGCAATCCGGCTGAGAACACCACGCTGTCGGGCCTCTACGTGTCGGGCGGCAACTTCTTCACGCAGTGCGAGGCCGAGGGCTTCCGCCGCATCACTTACTTCCTCGACCGCCCGGACGTCATGGCGACCTTCACGGTCACGCTGCGCGCCAGCAAGGCCGATTATCCGGTGTTGCTGTCGAACGGCAACCTGCTCGAAGAAGGCGATTTGCCGGACGGCCGCCACTTCGCGCGCTGGGAAGATCCGTTCAGAAAGCCGAGTTACCTGTTCGCGCTGGTCGCCGGCAAGCTCGTCGCGCTGGAAGAACGCGTGAAGAGCGGCTCGGGCAAGGAAAAGCTGCTGCAGGTGTGGGTCGAGCCGCACGACCTGGACAAGACCCGTCACGCCATGGATTCGCTGATCCATTCGATCCGCTGGGACGAGGAACGCTTCGGGCTCGAACTCGATCTGGACCGCTTCATGATCGTCGCGGTGAGCGACTTCAACATGGGCGCGATGGAGAACAAGGGGCTCAACATCTTCAACACGAAGTACGTGCTGGCGAATCCCGAAACGGCAACCGACACCGACTTCGCGAACATCGAGGCCGTGGTCGGCCACGAGTATTTCCACAACTGGACCGGCAACCGCGTGACGTGCCGTGACTGGTTCCAGTTGAGCCTGAAAGAAGGCCTCACGGTATTCCGCGACCAGGAGTTCTCGGCCGACATGGCGGGCGGCGCAACGGACGAAGCCGCGCGCGCCACCAAGCGCATCGAAGACGTGCGCGTGCTGCGTCAGATGCAGTTCGCCGAAGACGCGGGCCCGATGGCGCACCCGGTGCGCCCGGAAAGCTACGTCGAGATCAACAACTTCTACACGATGACCGTCTACGAGAAAGGCTCGGAAGTCGTGCGGATGTATCAGACCCTGTTCGGCCGCGACGGCTTCCGCAAGGGCATGGATCTGTACTTCAAGCGCCATGATGGCCAGGCCGTGACCTGCGACGATTTCCGTCACGCGCTCGCCGACGCGAACGGCCGCGATCTCGCGCAATTCGAGCGCTGGTATAGCCAGGCCGGCACACCGCGCGTGTCCGTGCGCACGCAGTACGACGCCGCGCAGAAACGTTACAGCGTGACGCTCACGCAAGGCTACGGCGAAGGTGCGCCGGCCGCGCGCGAAACGCAAAAGGGTCCGCTGCTGATTCCGTTCGCGATCGGTTTGATCGGCAAGGACGGCCGCGACCTGCCGCTGCAACTGGAAGGCGAAGCGCAGGCCGGCCACGCGACCACGCGCGTGCTCGAATTCACGCAGACCGAACAGACCTTCACGTTCGTCAACGTGGCGCAAGAGCCGCTGCCCTCGCTGCTGCGCAATTTCTCTGCACCGGTGATCGTCGAATACGACTATTCGGCGGAACAGCTGGCGTTCCTGCTGGCGCACGACAGCGATCCGTTCAACCGTTGGGAAGCCGGCCAGCGGCTCGCCACGCGCGAACTGCTCACACTCGCCGGACGCGCCGCCACGGGCGTGCCGCTGCAACTCGACGATTCCGTGGTCGCCGCGTTCGCACGCGTGCTGACCGACGAAACGCTCTCGCCGTCGTTCCGCGAATTGGCATTGATGCTGCCTTCGGAAGCGTATCTGGCCGAACAGATGGCCGAATCGAATCCGGCCGCTGTGCATGCCGCGCGGCAGTTCGTGCGCAAGCGTCTCGCCACTGCGCTCAAGAGCGACTGGCTCAAGGTGTACGAGCAGCATCGCACGCCGGGCGCATACGAGGCCACGCCGGAAGCGTCCGGTCATCGCGCGTTGAAGAACCTCGCGCTCTCGTATCTCGCCGAACTCGACGATCCGGCCGAAGCCGTGCGTCTCGCGTCCGCGCAGTACGACTCGGCGAACAACATGACCGACCGTGCGGCGGCATTGTCCGCGTTGCTCAATGCGTCGGCGGCCAATGGCGGCAGCGCCGAGGCGCAGCAGGCGCTGGACGACTTCTATCGGCGCTTCGAAAAGGAACCGCTCGTGATCGACAAGTGGTTCGCGTTGCAGGCCACGCAGCGCGGCAGCGCGCAACGTCCGGTGATCGACATCGTGCGCAAGCTGATGGCCCACCCGGCCTTCAACCTGAAGAACCCGAATCGCGCGCGCTCGCTGATTTTCAGCTTCTGCGCGGCGAACCCGGCGCAGTTCCATGCCGAAGACGGTTCGGGCTATGCGTTCTGGGCCGATCAGGTGATCGCGCTCGACGCCATCAATCCGCAAGTGGCCGCCCGCCTCGCCCGCTCGCTGGAATTGTGGCGCCGCTTCACGCCGACGCTGCGCGACGGCATGCGTGCGGCACTGGAGAAAGTGGCCGCGCAGGTGAAATCGCGCGACGTGCGCGAGATCGTGGAGAAAGCGTTGGCATGATGCGCGCCTGAGCGCTGTTGTCGCTTCGAAAAGCCGGCACGTGTTGCCGGCTTTTTTTTCACCTTGCGCTCGCCGGCAAGGAGGCGCGTGGCTGCAACGTTGGCCATCCGGACGACTGGCCGGCTCGCGCCGGCGGGGTGAAAGTAAACGTATTCACTTAACGGTTTACGTTTAACGCATCGCGTTATATCATCCCATGATCACGACATTCGGCGACAAAGCTACGGCGAGAATTTTTCAGGGCAAGTTCGTGTACTCACTGCCGCTTCACATGCAAACGCTCGCCTACCGCAAGCTGCTCATGATCGACGCCGCAGAGTCCGTCCGCGACCTGCACGCGCCGCCGGGCAACCGGCTGGAAGCGCTGCAAGGCCAGCGCAGCGGGCAATGGAGTATCCGGATCAATGCGCAATGGCGCATCTGTTTTCATTTCGTCGACGGGGAGGCGCTCAATGTCGAGATTGTCGACTATCACTGACTATTGGGAGACCGGCATGGTCATCAAACGCTCCGATCTGGATAACATCGATTTCTCGGATATCGACACTGGCAAGAGCATCCCGGAAATCCATCCGGGCAAGATTCTGTACAGCGAGTTCCTCGAACCGCTCGGCATGTCCGTCAATGCGCTTGCGCTGGCGCTGCGCGTACCGGCGCCGCGCATCAACGACGTGGTGCGCGGCAGGCGCGCCGTCTCGGCCGACACGGCGCTGCGGCTCGAACGCTACTTCGGCGCCAGCGCGCAGTTCTGGCTCAACCTGCAAATCGCTTACGACCTGCGCGTCGCCACCGCCGCCGCCGGCGAACAGATCGAACGTGAAATCGAACCCATGCCGAAGGCGGACCGCCCGAAAATGCCCAAGGTGTCGAGCGAACACGCCCGGGCCGCGGCGCTTGCGGCGAGCGTAAGCGGCAAACTTACGGCCGGCAAAGCGCGCCGCAAAACCTGATTTTCGCCACGCATCGGTATGCCCAGCGGCTTGCCGCACACGGTTCGCGCGCAAAAGCACGGAGCCGACACAACGAACGGTTAAAATCGGAATATTCCCCAAGCCTTCCCGGAGTACAGCAATGGCTTTGCAACGTCGTACCACTCTCACGAAGTACCTGATCGAGCAGCAGCGCGAGACCAACAACCTGCCGGCCGATCTGCGCCTTTTGATCGAAGTCGTCGCGCGTGCGTGCAAGGCGATCAGCTATCACGTCAGCAAGGGCGCGCTGGGCGATGCGCTTGGCACGGCGGGCAGCGAGAACGTTCAAGGCGAAGTGCAGAAGAAGCTCGACATCCTGTCGAACGAAATCCTGCTCGAAGCAAATGAATGGGGCGGCAACCTCGCGGGCATGGCGTCCGAGGAAATGGAACAGTTCTTCCCGATCCCGGCGAACTATCCGAAGGGCGAATACCTGCTCGTGTTCGATCCGCTCGACGGCTCGTCGAACATCGACGTCAATGTTTCGATCGGCACCATCTTCTCCGTGTTGCGCTGCCCGGACGGCCAGCAGCCTACGGAACAGTCGTTCCTGCAACCGGGCACGCAGCAGGTCGCCGCGGGTTATGCGGTGTATGGTCCGCAAACCGTGCTGGTGCTGACCACGGGCAACGGCGTGAACTGCTTCACGCTCGACCGTGAGCTCGGGTCGTGGGTGCTCACGCAAAGCGACATGCGCATTCCGGTCGAAACGCGTGAATACGCGATCAACGCTTCGAACGAGCGTCACTGGTATCCGCCGGTCGAGCAATACATCGGCGAATTGAAGGCCGGCAAGGACGGCTCGCGTCAGAGCGACTTCAACATGCGCTGGATCGCGTCGATGGTGGCGGACGTGCACCGCATCCTGAACCGCGGCGGCATCTTCATGTATCCGGCCGACAAGCGCACGCCGGACAAGCCGGGCAAACTCCGCCTGATGTACGAGGCGAATCCGATGGCGTTCATCGTCGAGCAGGCAGGCGGCGCCGCGACCAATGGCGAGAAACGCATTCTGGACATCCAGCCGAAGAGCCTGCATGAGCGCGTGGCCGTATTCCTCGGCTCGAAGAACGAAGTGGACCGGGTCACCCGCTACCATCTCGAAGCAAAAAAGTGAGTTCAGGGGCTTGCCAAACTCCTAAAGAAGTCCATATAATCTCGTTTCTCCTGATGCCGGAATAGCTCAGACGGTAGAGCAGCGCATTCGTAATGCGAAGGTCGGGGGTTCGATTCCTCTTTCCGGCACCAACAAGATTCAAGCAAAAAGCCCAGTCCTCGTGACTGGGCTTTTTGTTTTTCAAGCCTGCTTTCCCGCCTCTGCCCGCACTATGGCGAAAGCACGCCCCACGCCGTCTCATCCTCAAAACCCCGACCGGTCGAATTGCGCCGTCACAAAAAGATTACGCGCCACGATCGAGTCTTCCGCACGCGCCGGCTCGGCCCGCTGGGGACCGTAAGCCGCGACCGCTTCCTGCGGCGCCGAAGAAAACCACAAAATCCGGCCGGCGCATTCGATTCCGACCTGACGACCTTTCCAGTACACAGCGTTTTCCATGGCGAAACTCTCCGAAGGGCGAAGACTGCCATCTTCCGCGCTGGCGGCGGCGCGTCCGTTATCCACCGCACCCTGCATCTCAGATAGCTGTTATCCATGATAGGCGGTGGATCCTGCTTAACGTAACGCGTGCGCCGCCCTTACCGTTCACTGGCATCATCACCAATTCGTCGGGCATGTTCCGTGCAATCTCTCAAGCGTTCGCCCGCCCCAGCATGCCTCGCTCATCCGCTATTCATCGATATGGACGCCATTCGCAACAAGCCTCGCCCGGCACCGCCCGCTTCCGGCTCAACCACATTCACTGGTTTCGTGCGCGTGCGCGGCGCTCGGGAACACAACCTGAAAAACGTCGACGTGCAAATTCCGCGTGACGCGCTGGTCGTGTTCACCGGCGTGTCCGGTTCGGGCAAATCGTCGCTGGCGTTCGGCACGTTGTACGCCGAGGCGCAACGGCGCTATTTCGAATCGGTCGCGCCGTATGCGCGGCGCCTGATCGAGCAGGTCGGCGTGCCCGAAGTCGACGCCATCGAGGGCCTACCGCCCGCAGTCGCGTTGCAGCAGCAGCGCGGCACGCCGAGCGCACGCTCGTCGGTGGGCAGTGTGACCACGCTGTCGAGCCTCGTGCGCATGCTGTATTCGCGCACTGGCGACTATCCGCCGAAGCAGCCCATGCTATTCGCCGAAGATTTCTCGCCGAACACGGTGCAAGGTGCCTGCCCGACTTGCCATGGACTTGGCCGCGTGTACGAAGTTACCGAAAAGTCGATGGTGCCCGACGACTCGCTGACCATTCGCGAGCGCGCGATTGCCGCGTGGCCGCCCGCATGGCATGGACAAAATCTGCGCGACATTCTGGTGACACTCGGCTACGACGTCGATACACCGTGGCGCGACTTGCCGAAGAAGGACCGCGACTGGATCCTCTTCACCGACGAACAGCCCACCGTGCCCGTCTACGCCGGCCTTACTCCCAAGGAAACCCGCGCCGCGCTCAAACGCAAAGACGAGCCGAGCTATCAGGGCACTTTCACCGGCGCGCGCCGCTACGTGCTGCACACGTTCGCGAACACCCAAAGCGCCCTGATGAAAAAGCGCGTGTCGCAGTTCATGGTCGGCAGCGTGTGCCCGACCTGCCATGGCAAGCGGCTCAAGAAAGAAGCGCTGTCGGTGAAGTTCGCCGGACTCGATATCGGCGAATTCTCACAATTGCCGCTCGCGCGGCTCGCCGCGATGCTCGAACCGATCGCGCGCGGCGAATGGCCGGAACCGGACGCCGCGAATGCTGGCAACAGCGCGAGCAAAACCACCGGTAAAGGCAGCGTGCTCAGCAAGAGCGCCATGCGCGATGCCGTCGATAAGCGGGTCGCGGCAGGCGGTTCCGCGCACAAAGCCTCGCCCGACGTACGACGCACGCCGAACCTGTCGGAGGAGAAGCGCGTCGCTGCCCAGCGCATCGCGGCCGAACTGCTTGAACGCCTGACGACGCTGGTCGATCTGGGCCTCGGTTACCTCGCGCTGGAGCGCAGCACGCCCACGCTGTCTTCCGGCGAATTGCAGCGCTTGCGACTCGCCACGCAGTTGTCGTCGCAATTGTTCGGCGTCGTGTACGTGCTCGATGAGCCATCGGCCGGCCTGCATCCCGCCGATGGTGAAGCGCTCTTCAGCGCGCTGCAGGGATTGAAGGCGGCGGGCAATTCGCTGTTTGTCGTCGAACACGATTTGCAGATGATGCGGCGCGCCGACTGGCTGGTCGACGTCGGCCCGGCGGCCGGCGAAGCCGGCGGCCATGTGGTGTACAGCGGGCCGCCCGCCGGACTCGCACAGGTCGAAGCGTCGCAAACGCGTCGTCATCTGTTCGCGCCGCCTGCACCGGTGGAACGCAGCCCGCGCGAACCCGGCGGCTGGCTGCGGCTCGCCGGCATCACGCGCAACAATCTGCATGGACTGGACGCCGCGTTTCCGCTCGGCTGCCTGACGGCCGTTGCGGGCGTGTCGGGCTCGGGCAAATCGAGTCTCGTCAGCCAGGCACTGCCCGAGCTGGTCGCAAGCCGCCTTGGACGCGTCTTCGACAATCCGGACGACGACGAGCAAGACCCGCTGCTCGCCGCGACCAACGTGCCGACCGGCGGCCATATCGCCGAAGGCATGGATGCGGTACGGCGGCTCGTGCGCGTCGACCAGAAACCGATCGGCCGCACGCCGCGCTCCAACCTCGCCACCTACACTGGCCTGTTCGACCACGTGCGCAAGCTGTTCGCCGACACGCCGCTCGCCCGCAAGCGCCACTACAGCGCGGGGCGCTTTTCGTTCAACGTCGCGCAAGGCCGTTGCCCGACTTGCGAAGGCGAAGGCTTTGTCAGCGTCGAACTGCTTTTTCTGCCGAGCGTCTATGCGCCCTGCTCGACATGTCACGGCACGCGCTACAACACGCAGACGCTCGAAATCACATGGCGCGATAAAAACATCGCCGAGGTGCTCGGCCTGACCGTCGACGCCGCCTGCGACTTCTTCGCCGACGAAGGCAGCGTGATGCGCGCGTTAAACGTGCTGCGTGACATCGGCCTCGGCTATCTGCGGCTTGGCCAGCCGGCCACCGAATTGTCCGGCGGCGAAGCGCAGCGCATCAAACTCGCCACCGAACTGCAACGCGCGCAACGCGGCGACACGCTGTACATCCTCGATGAACCGACCACCGGCCTGCATCCCGCCGACGTCGACCGGCTCATGGTCCAGTTGCAGGGACTCGTGGATGCGGGCAATACGGTGGTGGTCGTCGAGCACGACATGCGGGTCGCCGCGCAGAGCGACTGGGTCATCGACGTCGGCCCGGGCGCCGGCGACGCCGGCGGCAAGATCGTGGCGAGCGGCACACCGGCCCAGGTCGTGCAGGTCAAAGAAAGCCGCACAGCCGACTATCTGCGGCAGCAACTCGTAGCGTGATTGCAAAGGAAGCGTGCGCGCTAGCGAGCGCCGCGCTTTTCGTTCAGCCAAGTTCAAGTCGACTTCACCGGCAAACCAGCCGCCTACCCGGTGCCGGTGAAAACTCCCACGCCTAACGCACATGAAAAGCGAACGACAAAAGCCCACCGTTCGCACTGCGCCGCTGGGCCGATTTATTCACGCACAAATCAAGAAAAGTGTTTTTCTCGTCAACGAAACCCGCAAACCGATCGTTTACGAAACAATGAGGGCTGAATGTGCCCGGACTGAAGCGCTCGGTAATTAACGAACGTTCGGCCCATTAAGAAGAAAATCCTGCCGATGCGGCAGCGCACAAAATCCGCGACTACTGGCTGATATAACTCAGTAGAAAGTGAGTGCCGCACAAAAACCGCGGCTATGCGCTCAATCGCCCGTGGGACAAGGCTGGGAAGGACGTCGAAGAATTAGCGGACTGGTGTGACCGACAACGAACCAATCGGTGCATCAACAATGAACCGATAAATTCTATTCAAACATTCCGTTCCATTGTTGGCCTGTGCCGTTAAAGCAACAAACAAGATGTGACCCGCATCAGGCTCTAGTGCAAAACGGGGACCGAGGCAGATAATCGGTTTGTAAAGGAGAAAGATCATGGATGCCAAACCACCGAAAGTTCCGACCCCGGATAAAGTCTTTTGCCCGGATCCGGAACCCGCTGGCGTCGAGTTTCTGGGTGCAGAACTGCCTGAGCACGTTCGCGCCTTTTTCGACGAACAACGCAAGTCGTGCGATTCGAAGTAACTGTGCAGTTGCGCGATGCAGCATCGGAATCCGCGCGCTCGGCGCGCGGCGAATGCTTGCACGCGTCCAGTTTCTCGTGTTTTGCCCGATATCGAGACGCGGGGAAATCCGCCTGATTGGCACGAGCCTGGTCGAGCGGCTCGCGCATGTTTTTGCTCGCCTTCTGGATGCCAGGCGGAAGTATTGTCGGCATTGCCGGCGTCGTTTGCTTTCGGCGCCGTTAGCTTTGCGTGAAAACGAAGAGACGCCGTACGAGCGGCGCATCGTCTATTCTTCTGGTTTTTCCTCCGCGGCCGTTCGGCCACTGCCATCTTCCATGAATCGTTCGTACCGCTTCGGCGCGTCATGCGCGCTCGCGCTCTTCGCTACCCTCGCATTCACGCCAGTTCCCGCTCTTGCGGATGGCGACGACACTGCGCTCACCAATCTGATTGCGCTCGCTTCGCAGCGTCTCGCGCTCGCGGAACCGGTGGCGCGCTGGAAGTGGGCGAATCACCAGGACATCACTGACACGCCGCGCGAGAATGCGCTCCTCGCCGATGTCGAAAAGCGCGCAGTCGCGGCAAACGTCGACCCTACATTTGCCCGCGCCTTCTTCCAGGATCAGATCGACGCCAGCAAGGAGGTGCAAAACGCCCTGTTCGCGTCGTGGCGCAGCACGCAAGCGCCGCAAGGCCCCGCGCCCGATCTGGCGAGCAGCACGAGACCGCAGCTGGACCGGCTGACGCAATCGCTCGTGGCCGGCCTTGCACGCGTGCAACCGCTGCGCGCTGCTCCGGATTGTCCGTCGCGCGTTGCGCAATCGCTAGCCAACTGGAAGTCGCTGACGCGCTACGATTCGCTTCGTTCGAGCGCCTTGACTCGCGCCCTTGGTCACGTGTGTGAAACGGGCGGAGTGGGCGCGACGGGCTAATGGGTGGCGGCGTGGAGCGCGCAGCCTGAAGCTTGACAGTCTGGCGCAGCGGCCGCGTGTACTTGTCCGTCCTGAACGGCCGGAGATCTATAGGCTGGAAACCAAGCGAGGTACAACGAAGCCGCCCAATTCCCAACCGGCTGACTCTGTCAAGCTACATTCGCCACGGGCGTCACGCTCGATACGCCCAGCGGCATCACACGCAAGCCGCGGGCAAGATGGCTTTGCAAAATGCGGTACGTCGACAGTTCAAATGCTCCCTCAGCGTTCGACGCATGCAATTCGGCGGCCTCTGCGAGCGACGCCGCATGGCCCACATAGCGCCACCGGTCGACGACATGAAACGCGCGCGCCTGCGACGCCTCCTCCCGCTCCTCGAAGACGATCGGCCCCTCGAACGGCCAGGGCGCATCCGCCGGATCGCTCTTTGCGACACGCGGCAACCTGTTATGGCCGGGGCGCAACTTCGCGATCCATTGCGCCTCGGCCAGCATGGCGCCCAATTCGCCGCCGGTTGCCCGCCACTCGACACGCCGCACCTGTTGCGCAAGCCGGATATCTTTGGACGAGCGCCGCTCGCCGGTCAGGTGTGAACGCAGTCGCTGACGCACGCGCACACTTCGTCCGACATACAGCGGCAGGTCCTGGTCTCCGTAGAATGCATACACGCCACAACCTGCAGGCGCGGTGTCGAGCAGATCTTCCGTGATGTCGCCGGCAAGCCGATACCGCCGCGTGGTGCGCTCGATCTGGGCGCGCAGTACGTCGAGCGGCACGAGGCCGTGCAGACGCTGCCAGAATTGCCAGATCAGATCGGCGTCGGCGAGTGCCCGGTGACGATCAGACGGCACGAGCGTGTGGCGTTCGACCAGAGCGTCGAGACCGTGGCGTTTCTCGGCCGGGAACAATGCGCGCGACAAACGCACGGTGCACAGCACATCGGGATCGAACGCCAATCCTGCCCGGCGAAACTCGCCGCGCAGAAAACCACGATCGAAACTGGCATTATGCGCGACGAACAGTTTGCCGTTCAGACGCTCAAAAAGAGCAGGGGCGATAGCCTCGAAAGTCGGCGCCCCCCGCACCATCGCGTTCGTGATGCCAGTGAGCTGCTGGATGAACGAGGGAATCGGTTGTTGAGGGTCGACCAGACTGCTCCAGCGCGACACGCCGGCAGGTCCGACTTCGACCACGCCGACCTCGGTGATGCGATGCTCGGCAGTCGAGCCGCCAGTAGTTTCAAGGTCGACGAATACGATCGGACCATTCAGGGCCGGTTCCGGCAAAAACTGTTCAGACATGGAAAAGGATACTTTGGACGCGTGGCTTTGCGGCAAGTATGCACCAGTTGGCCGCGGCGGACCCGGATGGCATCGTATTACGGTCGCCGCGCGAGGCGCGAAGACCCTGTTTTCGCGCGAGTGAGCGACAGCACTAAAACGACCACTCGTCATGTTTCTTCGCGGCGAACCTCCAGGGACTGCACCGAAGGTATTGAGTGATTCTCTGTGCTATTCAATTCATTCCGGACCACATAGGTAAATCAGTCTTCCGCGGAAAGACAATAAACGACATAAAAAACCCTCGCGTTTTGCGAGGGCCTGCGCGCACTGCGCTGTTAGGCGAAACATGGACCAGCAGAGCCGGTTATTACAGCGGCTGGATGTTCGCTGCCTGCTTGCCCTTCGGGCCCGCCTTGACGTCGAACGAGACGCGCTGGTTTTCTTTCAGCGATTTGAAACCGTCAGCGCGAATCTCCGAAAAGTGCGCGAAGAGATCTTCGCCGCCCGAATCCGACGTGATGAAGCCAAAGCCCTTAGCATCGTTGAACCATTTGACGATACCCGTTTCCATTTTCCAGTTTCCCTCAATGATTTTTTAAAATCGGGCATTGCCCTCATGCCGAATATCGCCAGCTCGTGCGACAAGCTCTGTCAGGCGATATTTGGAATTGCCGTTATACGGGGAACCAAGAAATCCCGTCAAGCGAATTCTGCATATACGTTTATCGCGCTGCTCGATAAAGCCGACTCATTTCATAAAATCCCTCATTGAATTATTCAGTAACAACAGAATAACCACATGTCAATATTACTTGACTGGTTGCGAGGTATCTCCCAAGCGGGAAAAACTTCCGTAGTGTGCGAGTCATGTAACAAAACATGTTTTCAGTAAGTGTTTGTCCGACTTGCTGCATTGCATTCACGACGGGATGATTGAGAACAGTAGTCAGTAGTAACGCGCTTTAGGAGATTGCCATGCTGTTCAACGAAATTCGTCGTCTCGTGACCTGGCTGACCCACTCGCACGCGAACACGCCTTCCGGCGCATCCGCGCCGCTCGCCGAAACACCGTCCGCATTCGAATTCGATCCCATGTGGCACGGCGATCATTGGCAGAACCTCCTGTCGTCGCCCATGGACGCGCGCCGCTATGTCATGGAGGACTGGAGCGTCTCCACCACGGACAACTGGAACGAACAGGACGGTACTGCGCCGGCACACTGATCGCATTCGCCAATTAGCGAGTGCGGCGGCCGGACGAAAAAAAAGCGCGACTGGGAAGTCGCGCCGACAAAGGTTTGGAGATCTTTCTCGTCAACGAAAAAGTCTGCTTCGGAAAGCAGAACTTTCAGTATAGCGTTTCAGCCCATTTCGATTATTCACACAAATAACAATCATCTATTTCGATAACAACAATAATCCTATTTTTACGAATTATTGCGTTGTTTTTTTGCATCGATTACTGTCGCAAATCAGCAACGCAAGTTCATCCCCACGCAATTTCCATCCCTTCGAAAGTGTCGGAAGCCTTTGTTTATAAGGCTTAAACTGCATTCGCATATCGTTTCCGAACGCGTAATACTTTATTGCGCAAATCGGAACGTCCAATTCGCGAAGTGTCTCTCTACACTCTGCCTAACCGGAAACCGGCGCGATTTGGTTCACCGCGCTTCTCACTCGGATTACGCCTCTCGCAGCGCCCGCGTGAAGGTCTCCTTAAGCCTGGGTTCATGCCCACTCTCGCTCTCGGAGTTACAAAATGAAAAAGACACTCATGGTCGCGGCCCTCACGGGGGTTTTCGCAACGGCTGCTCACGCCCAAAGCAGCGTCACGCTGTATGGCTTGATCGACGCCGGCATCACCTATACGAACAACCAGCACGGTCACAGCAACTGGCAGGAAACGAGCGGCTCGGTGAACGGCAGCCGCTGGGGCCTGCGCGGTTCCGAAGATCTTGGCGGTGGTCTGAAGGCCATTTTCACGTTGGAAAACGGCTTCGGCATTAATGACGGCACGCTCAAGCAAGGTGGCCGTGAATTCGGTCGTCAAGCGTTCGTGGGTCTGACGAGCGATCAGTTCGGCTCCGTCACCCTGGGCCGTCAATATGACAGCATGGTCGACTACGTCGGCCCGCTGGCACTGACCGGTACGCAATACGGCGGCACGCAGTTCGCACACCCGTTCGACAATGACAACCTGAACAACTCGTTTCGCGTCAACAACTCGGTCAAGTACCAAAGCGTGAACTACGGCGGCTTCAAGTTCGGCGCGTTGTATGGCTTCTCGAACCAGGCCGATGGCTTCGCGAACAACCGCGCCTACAGCGCGGGCGCGTCGTACAACTGGGGCGGCCTGAACCTTGCCGCTGCTTACCTGCAACTGAACAGTAACGGCGCGACCAGCGCGGCTGCGGCGTTCAACTCGGGTGGCGCGGTGTCGAGCGACAACACGTTCTTCGCGGGTCGTCAGCAAACGTGGGGCGCGGGTGCGAACTACTCGTTCGGCCCGGCAACGGTCGGCCTGGTGTACTCGCAAACCAACCTGTCGAGCCTGGCCGGTATCGGCGCTAGCGCATCCGGTCAAACGGGCGGTATCGGCTTCGCTAACAACAGCGCTCACTTCCAGAACTTCGAAGCGAACGCTCGTTACGCGCTGACGCCGGCGGTCAGCATTGCCGGTTCGTACACGTACACCCGCGCAAGCCTGGCTGGCACGCGCCCGCACTGGAACCAGTTCAACCTGCAAACCGCGTACGCGCTGTCCAAGCGTACCGACGTGTATCTGCAAGGCGAGTACCAGCAAGTCAACGAAAACGCTATCGTCGATGCCGACATCAACGGTCTGGCCGCTTCGAGCAACAACAAGCAAATTGCTGTGACCGCAGGTTTGCGTCACCGCTTCTAAAGCTGCGTAGCGTAGCCGCAGTGTCGAAGGCGCCGTTCGCGGCGCCTTTTTTTATGCCGCGTCGCCCGCGGTTCCTGGTGAGAACACGATAGACCGCGCATTGGAGCCCGGCCTAACCGCCGGCATCTGGCGGAGGATATTTGACGTCCAGTATGTCGATCGGCTGCGGGCCGGCAGGGGTATACAACGTCACCGTATCGCCGATCTTTGCCTTGAGCAGCGCTCGCGCAATCGGCGAAATCCAGCTCACGTGGCCGATATCGAGATCGACTTCGTCGACACCGACAATCGTCACCGTGTGCACCTCGCCATCTTCGGTCGCGTACTCGACAGCCGCGCCGAAGAACACCTGGTCGACGTTCTCCTGCTTACTGCTGTCGACGATTTCAGCAAGATCGAGGCGCTTGGTGAGAAAACGGATGCGCCGGTCGATCTCGCGCAAGCGGCGTTTGCCGTAGATGTAATCGCCATTTTCGGAGCGATCGCCGTTTGAGGCGGCCCACGAGACCAGCTTGACCACTTCCGGCCGCGCGACGTCGATCAGATGCAGCAGTTCGTCGCGCATGCGCCGGTAGCCGGCGGGCGTGATGTAGTTTTTTGTACCAGCGGGCACGTCCGGCTGGGCGACGTCGAGATCGTCGTCATTCTCTTCGCTCGACTCTTTGACAAAGGCCTTGTTCATGATGGTCCGGTAACTGCAGCAAGCGACTGCCTATCAAGGGTACACGATCACGACTATGAGACAAATCGCAGTTACATGCTTCCCTTTTTCAAAACCTTTGCTATAATCTCGTTTCTGCGTGCGGCTGTAGCTCAGTTGGATAGAGTACTTGGCTACGAACCAAGGGGTCGTGGGTTCGAATCCTGCCAGCCGCACCACTTATTCGAGGGCCTTCCTCCTGGAAGGCCCTTACGTTTTACCCAGTTTCAGTGCAGTAAGTAAGCGTCACCCGTTTAGCGTGCGGCTGTAGCTCAGTTGGATAGAGTACTTGGCTACGAACCAAGGGGTCGTGGGTTCGAATCCTGCCAGCCGCACCACTTATTCGAGGGCCTTCCTCCTGGAAGGCCCTTACGTTTTACCCAGTTTCAGTGCAGTAAGTAAGCGTCACCCGTTTAGCGTGCGGCTGTAGCTCAGTTGGATAGAGTACTTGGCTACGAACCAAGGGGTCGTGGGTTCGAATCCTGCCAGCCGCACCACCTATAGAGGGCCTTCCAATCGGAAGGCCCTTTGTTTTTGCCGCTCAGCTTTTTGTCCCTCAGCTTTTTGTCCCTCAGCTTTTTGTCCCTCAGCCTTTTTTCCCCGCAGCACCGCCCTCGCAGCTTCCCGCCGCGGCGCAGCATGCGCCATTAGCGTGGCGGCGACTGAATATCCCCGATCTGCCCGTCCGGGCTGGGGGCATCCCCAAACGAATGTCCCGCCACGTGATCGCCGGCGATTTCCCGCTCGCCGATCGGCTGCGCCCGGCCGCCGGTCAGCGCCTGCGCCTCGTGCAGCACATCGCCGACGGTATCGCCGAAACGGCTTTCGACGAACGCCCGCAAGAGCGCGACCCGCAACGAGTCGCCCCGCCCTTCCACCGTGCGGTGCCCGCCTTCGAATTCCGCGATGCAGTGTGCCGCGCCGCGGTGGGTTCTCTCGCGCACCTCGAGCCGCTGCGCGCGCTCCAGTACTGCCGCCGCAGCCTCCCACGACGTGGACGGCGTGAAACGGCCATCCCACGGACGCCCGCGGTCATTGCCGCGAATCGAAACGGTTTCGCCGCTATCGGTAAAGTGGATTTCGCGCACGAAGTCGTGCAGGCTGCGGGCGACCCAATAATCAAGCGCCAGTCCGGTGAGGTCAGCTACATTCACAAGCGTTCTCCCTGAGTGTCGGGTGAGACTCGCGCGTAGCCGGTGCGTTCAGATTCGAACGAAGAGATTGGACGCGCCCCGAAGCCGACTCAGGGCAACTGCCGCCGATCAGTAATCCGCCCGCTCGCGGTCGATCCGCATCCCGCCGTCGTGACGGTGATGCCCTTCTTCGCTCGGTCGCTCCCGTGCAATGCGCATGACGTCCGGGTTTGTCCGCACCCGGCGCATGACATTGGCCAGATGAACGCGATCGCTGACCTGGATCACGAAGCGCAATACGGTGGATTCCTGCGACAGATCCTCGTCCATTGCAATGTGGACGATGTTGGCGTCCGCCGACGTGATATCCGCCGCCACGCGGGCAAATACACCCTTGGTGTTCTTGACCAGCACTTTCACGGCGACGTCGAACAGACGGCCCGGTTGCGGCGCCCATGCAACGTCGATCCAGCGACCCGGATCGCGCCGGTGGATACGCTGCGCGACACGGCAATCCGTAGTGTGGATCGCCATGCCGAGGCCAATGCCGATATAGCCCATGATGTCGTCGCCCGGAATCGGACGGCAGCACGCGGACAGCTGCACCGACATCCCCTCGGTCCCGGTGATGACGACCGGCGGCGCATGCGGGGCATTGCTGTCGGAGCGCGAGCCGTCGTCGTCGGCGTCGCGGCCGCTCATCAGCACTTCGATGCGCTTGGCCATGACCGCCGCGACACGCCGGCCGAGACCGATGTCCGCGAAAATTTCCTGACGGTTCTTGTTGCCGGTCCACTGCACGAGCTTTTCCCACGCTTCCGGCGTGACATCCGAAAGCGCCAGCCCATAGCCCTTCAGCGACTGATCGACCAGACGCTCGCCGAGCTGAACGGATTCGTTCAGCCGCATGGTCTTCAGGTAATGGCGGATCGCCGAGCGCGCCTTGCCGGTGCGCACGAAACCGAGCCATGCCGGATTCGGCTTCGAATACGGGGCGGTGATAACTTCGACGATATCGCCGCTCTTCAACTCGGTACGCAGCGGCAGCAATTCATTGTTGATCTTCACCGCGACGCACTGGTTGCCCAGGTCGCTGTGGATCGAATACGCGAAGTCGAGCGCCGTGGCGCCGCGCGGCAGCGCCATGATCTTCGACTTCGGCGTGAATACGTAGACCGCGTCCGGGAACAGATCGATCTTGACGTGCTCGAGGAATTCGCTCGAGTCGCCCGCTTCGCTTTGAATGTCGAGCAGCGACTTGAGCCATTGATGCGCGCGCTTCTGCACATCGTTCAGATCCGCGCCGCCGTTCTTGTACAGCCAGTGCGCGGCCACGCCCGCTTCGGCGATTTCGTGCATCTTGCGCGTGCGCACCTGAAACTCGATCGGCGCACCGAACGGGCCGACCAGCGTGGTGTGCAGCGACTGATAGCCGTTCACCTTCGGGATCGCGATGTAATCCTTGAACTTGCCCGGCACGGGCTTGTACAGCGCATGCAACGCGCCGATGCAGGTGTAGCACTCCAGCGCGCTATCCACGACCACGCGGAAGCCGTACACGTCGAGCACCTGCGAGAACGACAACTGCTTGTCGCGCATCTTCTTGTAGATACTGAAGATGGTTTTCTCGCGACCAGTGACTTCGGCGTCGAGCTTCGCATCGGCAATGGCGCGCTGCACCGACTCGAGAATCTTGCCAACCACTTCACGCCGGTTGCCACGCGCCGCCTTGACGGCTTTTTCGAGCGTGGCGTACCGATGCGGATTGAAGTTCGCGAAGCTCAGGTCCTGCAGCTCGCGATAGGTATTGTTCAGGCCGAGCCGGTGAGCGATCGGCGCGTAGATATCCAGCGTTTCGCGCGCCACGCGGCGGCGTTTCTCCGGCGGCACCGCGCCCAGCGTGCGCATGTTGTGCAGCCGGTCGGCGAGCTTCACCAGGATCACGCGGACGTCGCGCGCCATGGCGAGCAGCATCTTGCGGAAGTTTTCCGCCTGCGCCTCTTCGCGATTGCGAAACTCCATCTTGTCCAGCTTGGACAACCCATCGACCAGTTCCGCGACCTTCGCGCCGAAACGCTCGGCGAGTTCGGCCTTGGTCACGCCCTGGTCTTCCATCACGTCATGCAGCAGCGCCGCCATGATCGACTGGGCGTCGAGATTCCAGCCGGCGCAGATTTCCGCGACGGCGACCGGATGCGTGATGTACGGCTCGCCGCTCTGGCGGTATTGGCCGAGGTGGGCTTCGTCGCTGAAATGGAAGGCCGCCTTGACGTCCTTGATCTCTTCCGGCTGCAGATAGCCGGACAAGGCGGAGGTCAGCTTGGCAATGGAGACGACGTCATGCCGGCGCGGTTGCTCCGGCGTGGCGGTCGGGCCGAACAGATGGCGAAACGACTGTTCGAGGACCGCGTCGATGTACTTGCGTGCAGACGAGGGTGAGTCGACGTCGTGTTCCGCTTCGGTGGCGGTGGGCGGGGTAGCACTCATGTTCGCCTCCGTAGCGGTTAGGGTTGGACGCCGGTCTGCACGTGGATCAATTACAGGTGTGGCAATGCGCAATCGAAAACGGAACAGTGCGCCTTAAACAGGCACCTTCTTCAGCATTTCGACGCCGACCTGACCCGCCGCGATTTCGCGCAGCGCGACGACCGTGGGCTTGTCGCGGCTTTCGATCTTCGGCGTGTGGCCTTGCGCGAGCTGACGCGCGCGATAGGTTGCGGCAAGCGCGAGTTCGAAACGGTTCGGGATCTGTTTGAGGCAGTCTTCGACGGTAATGCGGGCCATGTTGGGTTCCTTCTCAGTATGTTGCTTATTCTACCTTATGTGCTGGCGTCACCGCCGCGCTCACGCGTGTGGCAGGTGAATGCCGAGCTGCACGAAAAGCTGCGTGTGGCGCGCGTATTGCGAGGCGAAGCGCGAACGCGTCGCCGCCACGAGACATTGCAGTTCGCTGAGCGCGCGATCGAACTTCTCGTTGATCACCACGTACTCCGCTTCCGCCGCGTGCGCCATCTCACTGCCGGCCGCGAGCAGCCGCCGCGTGATCACGTTCGGCTCGTCCTGGCCGCGCTTCTTCAGACGCTCTTCGAGCGCTTCGAGCGAGGGCGGCAAGATGAAGATTTCGACCGCGTTGTGAAACTGCTTTTTCACCTGCTGCGCGCCTTGCCAATCGATTTCGAGCAGCACGTCATGGCCGCTTTTCATCTGGTCCTCGATCCACACGCGCGAGGTGCCGTAGTAATTGCCATGCACTTCCGCGCTTTCCAGAAACTCACCGGCGTCGTGCCGCCTCATGAAATCGTCGACGGTCGTGAAGTGATAGTGCTCGCCGTCCTGCTCTTTCGGACGCGGCGGGCGCGTCGTGTACGAGATCGACAGACGGATCGCGTCGTCGCCGGCGAGCAGCGCGTTCACGAGCGTCGACTTGCCCGCGCCCGAGGGCGCGACGACCATGAACAGGTTGCCAGGGTAAGCACCGGCGTACGGATTGCGCGGCGTTTCGCGGGTGTGGTGGTCGGTCATTTGTGTGGTGCTCCAGCCTTATTCCAGATTCTGTACTTGCTCGCGCATCTGCTCGATGAGCAGCTTCAGGGTCATCGACGAATCCGCCAGTTCCTTCGCGGCCGCCTTCGAACCGAGCGTGTTCGCTTCGCGGTTGAGTTCCTGCATCATGAAGTCGAGGCGCTTGCCGACCTTGCCGCCCTTCTGGATCACGTGACGCGTTTCGTTCAGGTGAGCCGTGAGGCGCGACAGTTCTTCCGCGATGTCGATACGGATGCCGTACATCGTCACTTCCTGGCGAATCCGTTCGTTGATTTCTTCGCGCGAGACGCTCGTCGCCGCCGTATCCGGCGCGGCGATGCCCAGCGCTTCCTGCAAGCGTTCGACAATCTTCTGCTGATGCTTGGCGATCAGTTCCGGCACGAGCGGCGTGATCTTCGTGACGATTGCTTCCATTTCGGTGACGTTGGCGAGCAGCATGGTCGCCAGTTGCGCGCCTTCGCGGGCGCGCACGTCGATCAGGTCGGTGATGGCCTGCTTGCCGCAGGCGAGCACGGCGTCGCGCAGCACTTCGGGCGCCACGCCGGTTTCAGCCAGAATGCCAGGCCAGCGCAGAATTTCGCCGGTGCGCAGGCGCCCTGCTTCCGGAAACGTGGAGAGCACCGTGCGTTCGAGCAGCGCGAGTTGCGCAAGCGCGTCGCGATTGATCGATCCCGCGTTGGCGGACTGTTCGCTGCGTTGCAGATTGATACGGATATCGACCTTGCCGCGCGACAGCTTGTTCATCAACATTTCGCGCAGCGTGGGTTCGCACACGCGCACGTCTTCCGGCATACGAAAGTTCAGGTCGAGAAAGCGCGAGTTCACGGTGCGCAGTTCGACCGATACGCTCACGCCGCCTGTGCCCGAGGCCGGGACGAGTTCGCGCGTGGCGCTCGCATAGCCAGTCATGCTGTAGATCATCGTATTTCTCGCGATTGTGGCCATGCGTTCGACGATGGCCGGAGAGTCGAATCGCCCGGCGTGTACGAGACGCGGGGCGGGGAAACATCATTATCCCATTTTTGGCGATGAGCCCCTTGGAGAGCCAAGGCACATGCGGGCAGCCGCCCCGCCCGATCGGCTGTAAAATCGCGCTTTCCCTCCTGCTTTTCTTCCTGACCGATTCCAACATGACCAACAACACCCAACGCCCCAGCGGCCGCCAGGCCAATCAGCTGCGCGACGTGCGCATTACGCGCCACTATACGAAGCACGCGGAGGGTTCCGTGCTGGTCGAATTTGGCGATACGAAAGTGATCTGCACGGCGAGCATCGCCGAGAGCGTGCCGTCGTTTCTGCGCGACCGCGGCCAAGGCTGGCTCACTGCCGAATACGGCATGCTGCCGCGCGCCACGCACACCCGCAGCGACCGCGAAGCCGCCCGCGGCAAGCAGACTGGCCGCACCCAGGAAATCCAGCGCCTGATCGGCCGCGCGCTGCGCTCGGTGTTCGATCTCGAGAAGCTCGGCGCGCGCACGCTGCATATCGATTGCGACGTAATCCAGGCCGACGGCGGGACGCGCACGGCCAGCATCACCGGCGCGTTCGTGGCGGCGCATGACGCGGTGGCCAAACTGCTGGCCTCGGGCCGCATCGAAAGCTCGCCGATCACCGACTACGTCGCGGCGATTTCGGTGGGCGTGTACGACGGACTGCCGGTGCTTGACCTCGACTACGATGAAGACTCGCAGTGCGACACCGACATGAACGTGGTGATGACGGGCGCGGGCGGCTTCGTCGAGATTCAGGGCACCGCCGAAGGCGTGCCCTTCTCGCGCGACGAAATGAACGCGCTGCTGGATCTGGCAAGCGACGGCATCAATACGCTGATCGCGAAGCAAAAAGCGGCGCTGGAGCAAAAGGGTGAATGAGGTGAGTCAAAACAATGGCGCAGCCGCATCCGCTTCGCCGTTGAAGAAAGTCGTGCTGGCGTCGAACAACGCGGGCAAGCTGCGCGAATTCGCAGCCTTGCTCGGCGCGGCCGGCATCGACCTGATTCCGCAAGGCGAGCTGAACGTGCCGGAGGCTGAGGAGCCGCATCCCACGTTCGTCGAAAACGCGCTGGCCAAGGCGCGCCACGCTGCGAAGCTGACCGGCCTGCCCGCGCTCGCCGACGACTCGGGCCTCTGCGTGCGCGCGCTGCGTGGCGCGCCGGGCGTCTATTCGGCGCGCTACGCACAACTCGCCGGCGGCGAAAAGAGCGACGCGGCGAATAATGCCCATCTCATGTCGGCGTTGCGAGGCGAAACCGACAGGCGCGCGTATTACTTCTGTGTGCTGGCTTTGGTGCGTCACGCGGACGATCCCGAGCCACTGATCGCCGAAGGCCGCTGGCATGGCGAAATGCTGGACGCGCCGCGCGGCGCACATGGCTTCGGCTACGACCCGTACTTCTTTTTGCCCGCGCTGAATGCGAGCGCCGCCGAACTCGAACCGGCGGTGAAGAACGCCAGCAGTCATCGCGCGATTGCGTTGCGGCAACTGCTCGCGCGCCTGACGGAGGAAGCGTGATTCCGATCAAACCCGTGCCGGCCGATATCGGGAACGGCGTCATCAAGGCATTCACGTCGCCGGGCAGCATCCGGTTGACGTCGCTGCCACCGCTGGCGCTGTATGTGCATTTTCCGTGGTGCGTGCGCAAGTGTCCGTATTGCGACTTCAACTCGCACGAATGGAAAGGCGATACCTTCCCTGAAAACGAGTATCTCGACGCCTTGCGCGCGGATCTCGAGATGGCGTTGCCGCTCGTCTGGGGACGGCAGGTGCATACGGTGTTCATCGGCGGAGGCACACCCAGCCTGCTTTCGGCGGCCGGGCTCGATCGGCTGCTATCGGACGTGCGCGCGCTGCTGCCGCTCGACGCCGATGCGGAAATCACGCTCGAAGCCAACCCCGGCACGTTCGAAGCCGACAAATTCGCGCAGTTTCGCGCGAGCGGCGTGAACCGGCTCTCGGTGGGCATTCAGAGTTTCAACGAAGCGCATCTGAAGGCGCTCGGCCGCATTCACGATTCAGCGCAGGCGCGCCATGCCGTCGAAGTGGCCTCGACCAACTTCGACAACTTCAATCTCGACCTGATGTTCGCGTTGCCGGGGCAGACGCTCGCCGAATGCCAGGCCGATGTCGAGACGGCGCTGTCGTTCGCGCCGCCGCATTTGTCGCTCTATCACCTGACGCTCGAACCGAACACGCTGTTTGCAAAGTTCCCGCCCGCGCTGCCCGACGACGATGCATCCGCCGACATGCAGGACTGGATTCATGAGCGCACAACGGCCGCGGGTTACGCGCGTTATGAGGTGTCGGCGTATGCGCAGCCGCACAGGCAGAGCAAGCACAATCTGAACTACTGGCGTTTCGGCGATTATCTCGGCATCGGTGCGGGCGCGCATACCAAGCTGTCGTTTCCGAATCGCGTGCTGCGCCAGGCGCGCTACAAGCATCCCACCACGTTCATCGAGCAGGCGAAGGCCGGCACGGCGGTGCAGGAAGAGCATGAAGTCGGCACGCGCGACCTGCCCTTCGAGTTCATGCTGAACGCGCTGCGACTGGTGGAAGGGTTTCCGGTGCATCGGTTCATCGAGCGCACGGGCATGTCGATGACGTCGATCGAACCGGCTTTGCAGGAAGCCGAACGGCGCAAGCTGATCACGCGCGACCACGAAAAAATTGCGCCGACGCCGCTCGGCCAGGCTTTCCTGAACGATTTGCAGGAGCTGTTTCTGAAAGATCCGCAGTGATTGCGGATCGACGGCATGCCGCAACGAGGTTTTTTCAGGTTACAATTTAGGGCTTGGAGGTGTGGCCGAGTGGTTTAAGGCACCGGTCTTGAAAACCGGCGAAGGAGCAATCTTTCCGTGAGTTCGAATCTCACCGCCTCCGCCAGAACATCAATGAATACGGGCCTTTGGGCCCGTTTTCATTTGTACCGCATCTGCGCGGTCCTGGCTGATCAGCCTTCGTTGCACGAGCGCTGCATGCGCGACAAGCGCCACCAGAAGGTCTAGACTTCACAAAATCCGATTTGCCCTCCAGCCCGCCTTGAGCGGGCTTTCGCACATTCAGCTATCGAAATTGAGGTGCGAAATGGCAGGTACAGCGCGGCGCCGGGCAGACCGGGCGCGAATCATGAAAAATCGGCGCTTCTATTGGTGGGGACGTTGCCTGACTTCCGAGGAACTCGGTAAGGTCGTCGATACACCTACCCCATGCAGTTGCTGGATGTGCGGCAATCCGCGGCGTCATCTGAAAAAAGACAAGCTCTCCGTATGGGAGAAACGATGGTTTCAGGAGGTTGAGGACGTGTCTTAGCAAACAGAAATCCGATCCTTGGGATAACCACTGCGAACACGGAAGCCGCAGGGAAAGCTAGATGGCGGTTTGAACAGGGCCTTTCCTATAACGCCACAACGACGCCACGACGCAACTGAAGTTGAACAGTGATGTGACGTGAACTAGCCTTAACGTCTACCCGGAAGCAAGACTGCCGCGTCGAACCTGCGCAAGAGGTCCGAGCCCTCGCAGCGAACGTTCGACCCACGTGGTCTCAGCCCGCGCTCCGGGACGCTGACAAAGGAAATCCATTCGATTCAGGATGTCCGCAGTGCCGCGCTCCCCTGGATTCCTTCGCGCCGGCACTTCAGCAGGCGAGGTCGTCACCTTGATGGCGAGATAACGGAGGCAGCATGTCACTGGACAACATCAAGACCATCATCGTCGTGATGATGGAGAATAGGTCGTTCGACCATGTTCTCGGCTACCTGAGCCTCAAGGGAAAGGACGTCAACGGACTCTCGGCCGATCCCGCCTGGCAGCAGAATTTCACGAACCTCTACGACGGCAAGACCTACCCCATCCATGCTCTTTCACCGTCGACCCAACTCATCCCCGACCCTCCGCATGACCGCACGCCGATTTCGACACAAATAAACACCCCCTGCGCGAACGGAGGCTGCCCGGAACTGGGCGGATTCGTCGCGAGCTACGCGACACGAAATCCTCTGCCACCCGACCTTTCGATGGTAATGGGCTACTACGCCGCCGACGCACTGCCTGTTTTCGATTTCTTCGCCAGGAATTTCATGGTGTGCGATAGCTGGTTTGCGCCGCTTCCCACGGGAACCCAGGCAAATCGCCTGATGGCAATGTCGGGAGAGAGCGCGATTAGCGACAACGTTTCGGGTTTTCTTCCTGAGCAGTCCCTGGTTTATGACTGGCTGACCGCACACGCTGCGAGTTGGTGCGTCTACCAGTCGGGAGGGTTTTTCCCGTTCTTCAGCCTGATGCCCAAGTGGCTACCTGAAATCGTGACTTCTCTCGCCTTGCCGCTAAACGGCAACGGAGGCAGGTTCAGGCGATACTCGCGCTTCAAGGCAGACTGGACGAACGGTGCGAACATGCCTCAGGTCATTTTCATCGAGCCGGAATACACCGACGGCCCGCATCTCGCACCGAATGACGATCACTCACCTACCGGCGTCGCCCCAGGGCAAGCGTTCCTTGCGGGCATTTATCAAACCATCTCCGCGTCCAAACGCTGGGATGAGACGCTGATGATTGTCACGTATGACGAGCATGGGGGATTTTTCGATCACGTCAGTCCCCTTGCGATTCCCACCGACGTCGCCGGCTATCAGTTCCAAACCACCGGGCTGCGGGTACCGGCGTTCCTGATCTCGCCCTACGTGACACCGGGCGGCGTCTATTCCGGCAACCTGGACCATACGTCGATACTTCAGCTTCTCGCGGACAAATTCAATGCGGGTGGCACGTATTCCGCTCCGGTCAGCGCGCGCACACAGCTTTCGAAACTCAGCTCCGCGCTTTCTGAAGTGAAAACGCCGGGCCCTGCCCCCAAACTGAATCTGCCGACACCAAAGAGCTCGCCTGTCGCGCCGCCCGTCACGCGGCCAGCCGACCTCTCGGCATGTGCCCAAGCCTTTCGCAGCGTCGCGCTGAAGGTTCAACAGGACCATCCGGAGCTGCTGTCTTCGCCGAACTGGGGAGACCTTGCGGGCGTTGTTGCAACCTATAAAGGCGGGTCGTGAAAGAAGCTGGCGCCGACTGTTGCTTGACCACACGGAGAAACCTAGTCCCGTGGATGGCGATGACAGTTTGCCGCAATGCGCGCAACCAATGGCGCCACGCGAGGATTGAATACCGGGATTGAACTGCCACGACATTCAGCGCGTGCAACGATGGCATCGATGGTGACTCGTGCGACCGCACGTTGCGCCCGTCTCGCGAAGTGCTTCAAGCGACGGTCGCTGACCGGATACCGCGCCCACACCAGCGCAGCGAACCAACCGAT
>NZ_JARESX010000025.1:0-99403 GCF_046026435.1 Paraburkholderia sp. RL17-381-BIF-C
ATCGGCTTGATCGGCTTGATCGGCTCGAAGGGCTTGAGCGGCGTAAGCGGCTTGGCCCAGCTGGCCAGCTTAAGCCCCACTCATTTCGCATCGCGGTAGCCGGTTACGGCTTGAAACAAGCGCACACATATTCGCCGCCACGCGCGCCCTAGAATGACTCCAGCCCGCGCATTCCGCGCGAACAGTCTGCGCGGGTCAGAGGCGCCGGCGTGCCCGCGCCGGTGCTTCGCCCCCGCTGTTCATCCCCCGCCTCCTCTTTGCCGATTTCGTGTTCCGTCGACGCTCAAGGCGCGACCGGTGCAGGCACCATCGTAGGCGGCCGGGTGTCGGTGGGCACGCCGTGATAGTCGGCGGGATCTTGCGGCGGCGGACCGCCGTGATGGCCGGACGGATTGTTCGCACAGCCGGCAACGCCGGCAATCAGCAGCAACGCAAGCATCGGAACGCGGATCATAAACAGGTAGTCTCTCGAAGCGGAATGCAGAATAAAAAAGCAGCAGCCCGCCGGTAGTCCGGCAAGCGCGAGCGCCGAGAGTCTAACCGCAAAGCGCCTTTAACGACGCCGCGGCAAACAGCGTGTGCCTGCCATTTTGTCGCGCGTGACCTACTATAAAGTCACCGCCGCATGTCATAGGAGGCTGCCATGGACGCTGAAACGATCGCGGGTCTGACCGGACTCGCCATAGGCCTGCTCGTGCTACTCGCCTTGTCGATTTTCGAAGCGAGAACGTATCGGCGCGAACACGACGGCGAAGGCATGGTGCATCACTGGCTGACTCATCAGCACATGCCGCATTGGATGCGTCGCCGGCACTGAACGGAAACCGGCTGACGAATGACGACGCCCGCAATGGTCTTACTGTTGCGGCGGGTTTCAATCAAGCCTGCGCGCAGCAGATAAGCGCGGCGGCTACACACTGACGCATTGACCCATTGCGTGACCCATTGCGCGGTAACGGCGGCAACGCATCCGCCCGGGCCGCGCGAATCTTTCCTGCTTGCCACTCCCCACGCACGTTGCGCTCTCGTGACGCACGGCACCCGAGCGCCGTTCCGCGCTCGCTCGTCGCTACAACCCGCTCAGGCACACGCCTTGCTGCTCTTCAGTCTGCAAGCAGCGCGCAGATCGCGCGCGGAATGTCCCGGCGTGAATGCGCCGAACCAATCAGACTAACTGGCCGAGGCCAGACAGGGAGAACCAGAATGACCATCGGAACCATACTGCTTATCGTGCTCATCCTCCTGCTGATCGGCGCGCTGCCGAGCTGGCCGTATAGCAGCGGCTGGGGCTACCGGCCGACCGGACTCGTGGGCGTCGTACTGATCATCGTGATCGTCTTGCTGCTGATGGGACGCATATAAACGCGGCCGCATCGCGTTTCTGAGCAATCGTTTTCGGTCCGGCGCAAATCGTGGTTGACTCTGGCACCCAATGCCACGTAGAATCTCGGATTCGTCGGAGCGTAGCGCAGCCTGGTAGCGCATCTGATTTGGGATCAGAGGGTCGAAGGTTCGAATCCTTTCGCTCCGACCACGAAAAGCAACAGGAAACCCGCGTAGCCTCCGGCTTCGCGGGTTTTTGCTTTTTGGCGTTCGCGTCGCGACAAATAAAGCGCGACAAACGAAGCAACGGCTCACGCGCGTCACACCGCGACGACTTGCCGCAACGCTTATACGGTCTGCCCCGATCGCCTTGCGGATTCACGAGCCCGCATGCGACAGTGATCAAAACCGTGCGCGTGCCTCATCAGGCACAAGCGCCGCAACCAGAGTCAAGGAGACACGCATGGATCTGATTCTCTGGCGTCACGCCGAAGCCGAAGACATCGCCACGACCGACCTCGCGCGAGCGCTCACCACCCGAGGCCGCAAGCAGGCGCAAAACGTCGCCAAGTGGCTGCGTACCCGGCTGCCCGATGACGCCGTGGTGCTCGCGAGTCCTGCCGTGCGCACCATCCAGACCGCCGAGACCTTGAGCGATCAATATCGCGTGCTGCGCGAACTCGCGCCCAACGCGAGCGCGGACGACGTGCTCGAGGCGGCCGGCTGGCCCAAAGGCGTCGCGCAGACGGTGGTGATCGTCGGCCATCAACCCACGCTCGGCCACGTGGCCGCCCGTCTGCTTGGCAATAGCGAAGCGAGTTGGCCGCTCAAGAAAGCCGGCGTATGGTGGATTGCGAGCCGCGAGCGCGACGGCGACGACCACGCCGTGTTGCGCGCCGCAATGAGTCCCGATCTGGTCTGATTCGGTTCGGCGGGCCCGCGTCCTTAAAAAACCCCACGCGGTTCGGCGAGCCCGCGCCCATAAAAACCCACACGCGGTTCGCGACCCTCGCCGCGCCGCCCGTATCGATCACACGCTTGCCCCACTTCGCCGGGATTGAATCGTCCCTGCGCTCGAACCGCTCCCACACTTCGCCCCGCTGCCCGGCTTTTGCGCGGGAGCAACACTCGCCCGACGCACGCACAACATTACAAGCCGCGCGCCCACAGCTTACGGGCAGTCATCCAATCGTCATGGCTTTGCCATGCGAGCGTCACCAGGCGTTACTACATTGGCGAAAAAAGAATTCTCCCTTTTTTCGACTAGGACCCCCAATGCGAGAACTGCCGACGCCTACCCTGCCCCTCGCTTCGATCTTCGAGTCGCGCCGCCTGCCGCGCGCCGAGGAGACGGTCACCGCCCAGCATCGTTTGCAGGTCACGTGGGCGCGCACCGACGAGGAACTGCGCGAAGCCCAGCGTCTGCGCTACCGCGTGTTCGCCGACGAAATGGGCGCACGTCTGACGGGCCCTGCGGGTCTCGACGTCGATTCATTCGACGCCTACTGCGATCACCTGCTGGTGCGCGATCTCGACACGTTGAAAGTGGTCGGCACGTATCGCGCCTTGCCGCCGCATCAGGCCGCGCGCATTGGCCGTCTGTATGCGGAAAGCGAATTCGATGTGTCGCGCCTGACGCACCTGCGCGCCAAGATGGTCGAAGTGGGCCGCTCGTGCGTGCATCCCGACTATCGCAGCGGCTCGGTCATCATGTCGCTGTGGGCGGGGCTTGCCGCCTACATGAAGCACAACGGCTACGAGACGATGCTCGGCTGCGCGAGCGTGGCGATGGTCGACGGTGGCCACTACGCGGCGAATCTGTATTGCTCGCTGCGCGACAACGCGCTGACGGCGCCGGAATATCGCGCGTTCCCGCATACGCCGCTGCCGGTCGATGAATTGCAAACGGGCGCCGAAGTGGCGCCGCCGCCGCTGGTGAAGGGCTATCTGCGCCTCGGCGCCAAGATTTGCGGCGCACCGGCATGGGATCCCGACTTCAATACCGCGGACTTTCTGACACTGTTCCGCTTGTCCGATATCAATGCACGTTACGCTCGCCATTTCCTCGGCGATGCGCTGCCGCGCTAAGCGGACTCGCTCGCGTGACGCGCCTCGATGCGCGTCGGCGAAACGAACGGCCGTAAAAAAAGCCCGGCGACATGCCGGGCTTTCTCATTCATGCACGAGCTCGAACGTTCAATCGTCCGTATAGACCACGCGATACGGCAAACCGACCTTCTCCCACTCCGCAGCTTCCTGGATCAGGCTGTAGTCGGTGAGCGGATTGTTGGCCACCCACTCGTTCGGCAAACGCACCTCGTAACCGCCGTTGACTTGCGCCACCGAAATTCCCGGCAAGCCGACATCCGCACGCCGACGGCACAGCAGCGCCGCGAGCCGCAGACAGAACAACAGCGGCCACTCCACTTCGCGCGTTTGAGACAGCTTGCCGAGTTTGCCCGCGTGACCGAGCACGAGCGCGGCGAGCCGCGCCTGGTCGGTGCGCGAAAAGCCCGGCATGTCCGCGTTGCTGGTGATATAGGCCGAATGCTTGTGATACGCGCTGTGCGAGATCGACAGGCCGATTTCGTGCAGCGCTGCCGCCCAGCCGAGAAACATGCGGTTTTCCGCACGGCGTTCTTCGTCGGGTTCCGCGAACTGGTCGTAAAAGCGCACCGCGAGTTCGCCGATGCGCCCCGCCTGCGCCCGATCCACGCCGTAGCGGCGCATGAAGCCCTCCACCGTCACCGTGCGCATGTCCTCGTGCTGCGAACGGCCCAGCAGGTCGTACAGCACGCCGAGACGCAGCGCGCCGTCCGTGGTGTCGACGTAATCGACGCCGAGTTCGTCGAACACCGCGATCATGATCGACAGGCCACCGGCCAGCACCGGAACCCGATCGCCCTTCAACGCGACGAGCTTCAGCCGATTAACGTTCTCCGCCTTGATGAGCGCGCGCTTGAGCCGTTCAAGCCCGCCGCGCGAGATGCCGTGCGTGATGCCCGGATCGTTGAAACCATTCGCTTCGACCAGTTCGGCCAACGCGCGTGCGGTGCCCGACGAGCCGATCGCCTGCTCCCAACCGGTCTTCTTGTACTCGGCGGAAATGATCTGGATTTCGCGCCCCGCGGCGAGTTCGGCCTGGCGCATGGTGTATTCGTCGACGTTGCCGGCCGGGAAGAACGCACGGCTATGGCTCACGCAGCCGATATACAGGCTCTCCATCTTGATCGGCGTGTAATGCGAGCCGATGATGAATTCCGTCGAGCCGCCGCCAATGTCGACCACCAGACGTTTGCCAGGGCTCGCAGGCACGGAGTGTGCAGCGCCGGCGTAGATCAGGCGCGCTTCTTCACGCCCGGCGATCACTTCGATCGGAAAACCCAGCGCAGCTTGTGCCTCACCGAGAAATTCACCGGCATTCTTGGCGATGCGCAACGTATTGGTGGCGACAGCACGCACATGATCGGGGTGAAAGTCGCGAAGACGCTCGCCGAAACGCTTGAGCGCGTCCCATCCGCGCACCTGCGAAGCGCGATCGAGCATCTTGTCGCGCGACAGGCCGGCCGCGAGGCGAACCGGTTCGCGCAACGCATCGACCTGATAAATCTGGCTGCCTGCGTCGGTTTCCTCGACCCGGCCGACGATCAGCCGGAAGCTGTTCGAGCCGAGATCGACGGCAGCGAGGAGTTGTGGCGTAGTGACCATCGAGTAAGCGGACTCCATGCGCGCGAGCGTGGCGGCGGAAGATGCTTGGGGAGCCGGTCGTCCACCCGGTGCCTTAGGCGCCTTCTGGCCAGCCGCGCTGTTCAAAGACGCCATTCTAAGCGTACCGGACCTCACGATGTCACCTCGCAGCGTTGGGGGAAACTATGCTCCCATATGAACTGCGTCATATTGACGACACGCAGCGAATCCGGCGTAAAATTTAAAAGATCGAGAATGTCATAACAACGTCATCATACTGTGAGAATTTCCGAGCGTCTTTCCGCCTCCCTTCCTGACATTCCATTCTCGCTGCCGATGTCCATCCGCTACCCCTTATTGAATCGCGAGCTGGGCATTCTGGGTTTCAACGAGCGTGTGTTGGCACAAGCTGCCGACCCAGCCGTCCCTTTGCTCGAACGCCTGCGCTTCATCTGCATCACCAGTAGCAATCTCGACGAATTCTTCGAAGTCCGCATGGCCGGACTGCAGGAGCAGATGCGCGACAACCCGGGCGGACTGTCGCCGGACGGCATGTCGCTGCAGCACGTCTACGACCTCGTGGTCGAACGCGCGCAGAAGCTCGTGCATCGTCAATACACCATGCTGCACGACACGGTGCTCACCGCGCTCGAAGCGGAAGGCATCTATTTTCACGGCACCGAAGCGTGGAACGAAGCGCAGACCGAATGGGCGCGCAACTACTTCTTCGACGAACTGTTGCCGGTGCTCACGCCAATCGGCCTCGATCCCGCGCACCCGTTTCCGCGCGTGCTCAACAAGAGCCTGAACTTCGTCGTCGAACTGGAGGGCAAAGACGCCTTCGGCCGTCAGGCGATGATGGGCATCGTGCAGGCGCCGCGCGCGCTGCCGCGCCTCGTGCGCATGCCGCAGGAGCTATCCGGCTACCCGCATGGCTTCGTGCTGCTCAGCTCGCTGTTGCAACGCTTTGTCGGCGAGCTGTTTCCGAACCTCGTCGTGCGCAGTTGCAATCAGTTTCGCATCACGCGCAATAGCGAACTGTTCGTCGACGAAGACGAAATCACCAATCTGCGTGTCGCGCTGCAGGGTGAATTGCCGGCGCGGCATCTGGGCAACGCGGTGCGGCTCGAAGTGTCGGCAGACACGCCCTCGCACGTGGTGCGGCGCCTGCTCGATGAAAGCAGCCTCTCCAACAAGGATTGCTATTACGCCGACGGCCCCGTCAATCTGGTGCGGTTGATGCAATTGCCGGAGATGGTGGACCGCCCCGATCTGAAGTTCGTGCCGCACATTCCCGCAATTCCACCGCAGATCGCCAACAGCACCAGCATGTTCGACGTGATCGATCAGGGCGACGTGCTGCTGCACCACCCGTACGAAAGTTTTCAGCCGGTGCTCGAACTGTTGCTGCAGGCGGCCAAAGATCCGAACGTGATGGCCATCAAGCAGACCATCTATCGCACCGGCACCGATTCGCCGCTGATGGATGCGCTCATGCAAGCCGCGCGCAACGGCAAGGAAGTGACGGTGGTGGTCGAACTGCTCGCGCGCTTCGACGAAGAAACCAACATTAACTGGGCCTCGCAGCTCGAAGCGGTCGGCGCGCACGTCGTGTATGGCGTAGTGGGCCACAAGTGCCACGCGAAGATGATGCTGATCGTGCGGCGCGTGTCGGTGGGCGGCAAGACCACGCTCAAGCGTTACGTGCACCTCGGCACCGGCAACTATCATCCGCGTACGGCGCGTCTATACACCGACTTCGGCCTCATGACCGCCGACCAGAAAATCTGCGAAGACGTGCATCACGTGTTCCAGCAGTTGACCGGCATTGGCGGTGAATTGAAGCTGCACGAGTTGTGGCAATCGCCGTTCACGCTGCATCCGAAACTGGTCGAGGCGATTCGCGCTGAAGCCGAGCATGCGCGCGCCGGCAGGAAAGCGCGCATCGTCGCGAAGATGAACGCGCTGCTCGAACCCACGGTGATTGCCGAGTTGTACGAAGCAGCGCAAGCCGGCGTCAAGATCGATCTGATCGTGCGTGGCGTGTGTTCGTTGCAGCCAGGTGTGGCGGGCCTTTCGGAGAACATCACCGTGCGCTCGATCGTCGGGCGCTTTCTCGAACATCACCGCATCTTCTACTTCTACGACGGTGGCAAGGAACAGGTGTATCTGTCGAGCGCCGACTGGATGGACCGCAACTTCTTTCGGCGCGTGGAAGTCGCGTTTCCGATCAACAACCGGCGTCTTAAGCGGCGCGTGATCGCCGAAGGTCTGTCGGCGTTTCTCGGCGACAATCAATCCGCGTGGCTGATGCAAAGCGACGGCCATTATCGGCGCCGTCGGCCGGGCAAGTCTTCGCGCAACGCGCAGATGAGTCTGCTGGGGAAATTCTGTTCGTGACGGGTGCGCTCGCTCCGGCGGGCCAGTAACAACGCTCGTCACGCGCCGTCGAATAAGGTTCTTCTCGCTTTGGAAAGAGGCTTTCCCGGCGGCGGGCAACGTTTTGCCCCACATCACCCGCATGCGGCAGTTCGGGGCGGAGTCGATATCCGCTCATATTCTGAGTCGATTAGGCGTTCAATCGACTCACGGTGGCTCACGCGAACATCCCGAGCCAATGCAAACGATGCGTTAACCTCAAACCGGCGCCGGTTGCCGACGCGCCGTGCGATACACCGGAAAGCGCACCGTGAACGTACTGCCACGCCCCTCTTCGCTCTTCACATCGAGCTGTGCATCGTGACGTTGCAGCACGTGCTTGACGATCGCGAGACCGAGACCCGTTCCGCCGGTGTCGCGTGAACGGCTGCGATCCACGCGGTAGAAGCGCTCGGTCAGCCGCGGAATGTCCGCGGCGGGAATGCCCAATCCACTGTCCGTCACGGAAAAGACCGCATTGGCGCCTTGCGCGTGCCAGGACACCTTGATCGCACCGCCGTCCGGCGTGTAGCGGATCGCGTTCGTGACGAGATTGCCGAACGCGCTGAGAATTTCCGTTTCGACGCCGGTGACGGTGAGCCCTTCATCGGCATCGAACACGATCTTGTGATGATCGCTCGACAGGCTTTGCGCGTCGTCACGCAAATGCCGCAACACCGCGCGCATGTCGATCATCTGATCGCTCGGCGGCTTGTTGTCACCCTCGAGTTTGGCGAGCACCAACAGGTCGCTGACGATATGGCGCATGCGCGAAGCCTGTTGCTCCATCAGCTCGAGATAGCGCGAACGTTCAGCTTCGCTCAACGGCAACTCGCGCATGGTCTCCAGAAAGCCCGAGAGCACCGTGAGTGGTGTCTTCAGCTCATGCGACACATTGGCGACGAAATCGCGCCGCATCGCATCGGTCCGTTCGAGTTCGGTGATGTCTTGCGAGAGCACCAGCTTGCGGTTTTCGCCGTACGGAAAGACCTGCACCGACAGCACGTTTTGACGCTTGTCACCCATGCCGCGCATGATCAGCATCTCTTCGTACCGGTGCGAATTCAGGTAACGCACAAAGTCCGGCTGACGCACCAGATGCGTGATGTGCTGACGCAGATCGCGTTTCGCGTCCAGGCCGAAATGGAGTTCGGAGATCGCGTTGCACCACTCGATCTGATCATGATCGTCGAGCATCGCCACGCCGTTCGGCGAAGCCTGGATCGCCTGGATGAAACGCGAATGCTGCTGCTCGACCTGGCGCACCTGGGCGTGCCAGCGCTTCGCGAGCTTGTGCAAACGGTAGTAGATTTCGCCCCAGATGCCGGGGGCGCTAGGCACTTCGCCGTACACCGGCGCGTCGAGCAAACGCCACAGACGCTGCTTATGGAAGGTGCTGAAAATGCTCTGCGCGAGCAACATGACGATCGCGAGGACGAGCGCTGTCTTGACGTTCACCAGTGCGCCGACCACCACGCACAGAACAGCCAGCAGCACGACCGACACGATGGAGCGCGCCCAGATGATGTTCATGGTCTAGCGATCGAAGAAAAAAGCCTATGCGCCGGAATCGGAATCGCGGCGCCTAACGTAGCGAAGAGTGACGACGAGCAGCAAAGATCACATACCTGATGCAGGCGGCCCCAACGCCGCCAGCGCAAGCGTCAGGCGCTCTTCGCGAGCCGGTAGCCGCTGCCGCGCACCGTCTCAATCATAGCATCGCACCCGGCCGGCTTGAGGGCCGCACGCAGGCGTTTGATATGCACGTCGACCGTGCGCTCTTCGACGAACACGTGATCGCCCCACACCTGATCGAGCAATTGCGTGCGGCTGTGCACGCGCTCCGGGTGCGTCATGAAGAAGTGCAGCAGACGGAATTCGGTCGGACCGAGATCGAGCTTGATCTCGCTGCCTTCCGCTGCAGCGGCCACGCGGTGCGTCGCCGGATCGAGCTTGAGACCGTTGATCGCGACCACGTCTTCGGTCAGCTGCGGCGCGCGACGGCGCAACACCGCCTTGATGCGCGCCATCAATTCTTTCGGCGAGAACGGCTTGGTGACGTAGTCGTCGGCGCCGATTTCGAGGCCGAGCACCTTGTCCTGCTCGTCGCCACGCGCGGTCAGCATGATGATCGGGATATGTTTCGTGCGCTCGTTGTTGCGCAGATCACGCGCGAACGCAATGCCCGATTTTCCCGGCAACATCCAGTCGAGCAGGACGAGGTCGGGCAATACGTCGCTGATCAGGTTCTGCGCCTGCTCCGCGTTGTACGCGCGAATCGGGCAGTGTCCGGCGTGTTGAAGATTGACCGAAATCAGTTCGGAAATGGCGGGCTCATCTTCAATGACGAGAATGCTGCTGGGCATCGGCACCTCTGGTCCTTATGTCTGGATTAACTGAGTGCTTCGCGTTCGAGCGCGTCGCGCGACTTGTGCCGCACGTCGGTGCCCTTCACGATGTAAATGATGAATTCCGCGATGTTCTTCGCGTGGTCGCCGATCCGCTCGATCGCTTTGGCGATGAAGAGGAAATCGAGGCCCACCGAAATCGAACGCGGATCTTCCGTCATATACGAAATCAGCTTGCGCACGAACGCGCGGAATTCTTCGTCGATCGCTTTGTCGTCGCGCACGATCTGCGCGGCGGCCACCGTGTCGAGGCGCGCGAACGCATCCAATGCGCGGCGCAGAATCGACACCGCCATTTCGCCCGACAACTTGATCTCGGCGATGTTGATGGTGCGCGAGGCGCCGTCTTCCATCAAACGCTTGGTGCGCTTGGCGATTTTTTCGGCTTCGTCGCCGGCGCGCTCGAGATTCGTGATGGTCTTCGAAATCGCGATCAGGAGGCGCAGATCACGCGCGGCCGGCTGACGGCGCGCGATGATGTTGCTGCACTCTTCGTCGATCTCCACTTCCATCTTGTTCAGGCGCTCTTCCGCGGCGATCACCTGCTCGGCGATGTCGAGATCGAATTCGTTGAGTGCCTGCATGGCCTTGACGATTTGCGATTCGACCAGGCCGCCCATTTCGAGCACCTTGGAGGAAACCAGATTCAGGTCGGCGTCGAACTGGCTGGACAGGTGTTTGTCGGACATGTCGTACTCCCTTGTTTGACTCGGCGATTTAACCGAAGCGGCCAGTGATGTAGTCCTCGGTTTCCTTGCGGACCGGCTTGATGAAGATCTTTTCGGTGTCGCCGAATTCGATCAACTCGCCGAGGTACATATAGGCAGTGTAGTCCGAACAGCGGGCCGCCTGTTGCATGTTGTGCGTGACGATCACGACCGTGTAATCGCTCTTCAATTCAGCGATCAGCTCTTCGATGCGGCCCGTGGAAATCGGGTCGAGCGCGGAGCACGGTTCGTCGAGCAGCAGCACTTCCGGACGGATCGCGATACCGCGCGCAATGCACAGACGTTGCTGCTGGCCGCCCGACAGACCGTAGCCGCTCTGGCCGAGCTTGTCCTTCACTTCGTTCCACAACGCGGCCTTGGTCAGCGCCCATTCCACGCGGTCGTCCATTTCCGAGCGCGGCAGCGTTTCGAACATCTTCACGCCGAACGCGATGTTGTCGTAGATCGACATCGGAAACGGCGTCGGCTTCTGGAAGACCATGCCGATCCGTGCGCGCAGCAGCGAGATATCGCGCTTCGTGGTCAGCAGGTTTTCGCCGTCCATCAGGATCTCGCCCTCGGCGCGCTGCTCCGGATAGAGCGCGTACATCTTGTTGAGCGTGCGCAGCAACGTGGACTTACCGCAGCCCGACGGACCGATGAACGCGGTCACCTTGCCTTCCGGGATTTGCAGGTTGATGTTCTTCAGCGCGTGATACTTGCCGTAGAAGAAGTTCAGGTCGTTGATCTCGATCTTCGGGCGCGACGGCGCTTGCGATTGGCCGCTTTGGGCGGGGTCGAAACCGGCGGGCGCCGTGGAGCGCTCGATCGGATTGAGTTGAGTTTCTGCCATATTCATCGGATTACACTCCGCCCTTACTTGTTCGTGAAGATCGTGCGCGCGAGGATATTCAATCCCAGCACCGCGAGCGTGATCAGGAAGACGCCGGCCCACGCAAGCGATTGCCACTGCGCGAACGGGCTCATCGCAAACTTGTAGATCGTGACCGGCAGGTTCGCGACCGGCTGGCCCATGTCCATCGAGAAGAACTGATTTGACAACGCCGTGAAGAGCAGCGGCGCGGTTTCGCCTGCGATACGCGCCACGCCGAGCAACACACCGGTGACGATACCCGCGATGGAAGCCTTCAGCGTGATCGACAGCACCATCTTCCACTTCGGCGTGCCGAGTGCGAAGGCGGCTTCACGCAGCGCATTCGGCACGAGTTTCAGCATGTTTTCCGTGGTGCGGATCACAATTGGAATCTGCAGCAAGGCGAGTGCGAACACACCGGCCCAGCCGCTGAAGTGGCCCATCTTCGCGACGACCAGCGCATACACGAACAGACCCACCACGATCGAAGGCGCCGACAACAGAATGTCGTTGATAAAGCGCGTGATGCTCGCGAGCCAGCCCTTCTGCCCATATTCGGCGAGATAGACGCCCGCCAGAATGCCGATCGGCGTGCCGACGAAAGTGGCGAGCCCCACCAGCATCAAACTGCCGACGATCGCGTTGGCAAGACCACCGCCATCGGTATTCGGCGGCGGCGTGGATTGCGTGAACAGTTCCACCGACAAGCCGCCAACACCCAGGCGCAAGGTCGTGTACAGAATCCAGATCAGCCACACGAGGCCGAACGCCATCGCGGCGAGCGACATGGTCAGCGCGATCGCGTTCTTCATGCGGCGGCGGCCTTGCAGACGCACGCGCATGGCTTCGAGCGCGGCGGCGTCGGTCGAACCCGGCATATTCAAAGTGGGCTGGCTCATTTCGCGCCCTCCCCTTTTTCGAGGCGAAGCAGCATGACTTTGGAGATCGCCAGCACGATGAAAGTGATCACGAACAGAATGAGGCCGAGCTCCATCAACGCCGACGTATGCAGGCCCGGATCCGCTTCGGCGAATTCGTTGGCGAGCGCCGACGTAATGCTGTTGCCCGGCGAAAAGAGTGAGACGTTATCGAGCAGATTGGTGTTGCCGATCACGAACGTGACCGCCATGGTCTCGCCGAGCGCGCGGCCGAGACCCAGCATGACGCCGCCGATCACGCCGCTCTTCGTAAAGGGCAGCACGATCTTCCACATCACTTCCCACGTCGTGCAGCCGATGCCGTACGCCGACTCTTTCAGCAATACCGGCGTGACTTCGAACACGTCGCGCATCACCGAGGCGATGTACGGAATGATCATGATCGCGAGAATCACGCCCGCGCACAAAATGCCGATGCCGATCGGCGCGCCCTGAAACAGCGCACCCACTACCGGAATGCCGCCGAGCACCACGCCGAGCGGTTTTTCGAAGTACGTCGCGAAGATCGGCGCGAACACCAGCAGGCCCCACATGCCGTACACGATCGATGGAATCGCGGCGAGCAGTTCGATCGCGATACCAAGCGGCCGGCGCAGCCACGCGGGCGCGAGTTCGGTCAGGAAAAGCGCGATGCCGAAGCTCACAGGCACCGCGATGATGAGTGCAATGATCGAGGTGGCGATCGTGCCGTAGATCGGCACCAGTGCGCCAAATTGCTTGCTGGGTGGATCCCAGTCGGCGGTCCACAGGAAGCTGAGACCGAACTGCCTGATCGACGGCATGGACGCGACGATCAGCGAAACAATGATGCCGCCCAGTAGCAACAAGGTGATGATGGCGGCGAGGCGCGCGAGACCGCCGAAGATCACGTCGCCGGCGCGGCCAGGCGCTTTCTGCTGCGATGCGCTGCCGGGCGGGGTCGACCTGCTCGCGCCGGACGCTAATTGGATATCGGACATGAGAGCCTGATGGATCTGTTTCCAGTTGCCGTATGACACGTGTCGTGCGGCCGGTAATGCCGAGGGTTAAAGCCATTGGCCGTCCTCACATGAGGACGGCCAACGTGTTACGTACTGCTGATGCTGACCGCCTGACTTACTCGGCGATTGCCTTGCCCGAAGCGTCCTTCACCTTTGCCTTCCATTGCGTGCGGATTTCCGCCACGACCGAATCCGGCAGCGAGATGTAATCCAGATCGTTCGCAGCTTGCGTGCCGTTCTTGAATGCCCAGTCGAAGAACTTCAGCGTTTCCGTTCCTTGCGCCGGCTTGTCCTGCGCCGTGTGCAACAGCACGAACGTCGCGCCGACGATCGGCCATGCGTTCTTGCCCGGCTCGTTCGTCAGGATCTGGTAGAACGACTTCGACCAGTCCGCGCCTGCTGCCGCTGCCTTGAAGGTGTCCGTTTTCGGCTCGACCACCGTGCCCGACGAGTTCTTCAGCGCGACGTACGTCATGTGGTTCTGCTTCGCATACGCCCATTCCACGTAGCCGATTGCGCCCGGCAGACGTTGCACGAAGGCTGCAACGCCGTCGTTGCCCTTGCCGCCCGTGCCCGTCGGCCAGTTGACCGTCGAACCTTCACCGACCTTCGACTTCCAGTCCGCGTTGACCTTCGACAGATAGTTCGTCCAGATGAAGCTGGTGCCCGAACCATCGGCGCGGCGAACCACGGCGATGTCGGTATCCGGCAGCTTGACCTTCGGGTTCAGTGCAACGATCGCCGGATCGTTCCACTTCTTGATCTTGCCCAGGTAGATGTCGCCGAGCACTTCGCCCGACAGCGTCAGTTCAGCCGGCTTCACGCCCGGCACGTTGACGACCGGCACCACGCCGCCGACCACCGTCGGGAACTGGAACAGGCCTTCCTTGGCGAGTTCGTCGTCCTTCAGCGGAGCGTCCGAACCGGCGAAGTCGACGGTCTTCGCGACGATCTGCTTCACGCCACCCGACGAACCGATACCCTGATAGTTAACCTTGCCGCCACCGGACTTCTGATAGGCGTCGGCCCACTTCGTGTAAATCGGTGCTGCGAAGGTGCTGCCCGCGCCGGTGATGTCTGCGGCTTGCGCTGCGATCGCGAAAAGCGCGCCAGCGACGCCAGCGAACACGGTTTGCATCAATTTCATGAGACCTCCAAGGTGTGAGCGGTGTGAGCGAGTAACACGAACACCGCGAAGCTTAGGGTCTCTTTGTGACAGTAACGTGACTAACCGTGAAACGGATGTGACAGTGGGATTACTAGGGTGAAAGGCTTTTCTAGCGGGAAATTGCCGGTTTTGCTGATCCGGGCGGCTTCGTTCTACAGATTAGACGAAAAAGATGGGGCGCGAACGTTTGCGCGTGGAAGGCAGGGTGGGGAAAGGTTCAGATATGTGGCCCGCATGATGCAGATTGGTTTGGCGGGTTTGGCGGGTTTGGCGGGTTTGGCGGGTTTGGCGGGTTTGGCGGGTTTGGCGGCGGGACAATATGGCCATGTCCCGCCGCGCTGCCCTACTGACGCGCGCAGCTTACGCCGTAGCCTGCTTCACGGCGCTGGCAATCGATTCCGCATGATGAACCGCGTCGGCGACATTTTCCGCTTCCACCATCACACGCAACACCGGTTCTGTACCGGACGCGCGGATCAGCACGCGGCCGCGGCCGCTCAGCGCGTCTTCGGCCTTGGCAATGGCGCGGCGAATCACGTCGCTGCCCTTCCAGTCCGCGTCGGGCTTCATCCGCACGTTGATCAGCTTTTGCGGGAACAGCGTCACGCCGTCGAGCAAATCAGCGAGTGTCTTGTCGCTGCGCTTCATGGCCGCCAGCACGAGCAACGCGGAGACGATGCCGTCGCCGGTGGAATGGCGGTCGAGCGACAGAATATGGCCGGAGCCTTCGGCCCCGAGCTGCCAACCGTGCTCGCGCAACTGTTCGAGCACGTAACGGTCGCCGACCGCCGCGCGGACGAACTTCACGCCGGCCTTCTGCAGCGCGACTTCCACCGCCATGTTCGTCATCAAGGTGCCGACCGCGCCCTCCACCTTGCCCTCGGTCGCAATACGGTCCTTGACGAGGATGTACAGCAACTCATCGCCGTTATAGAGCCGGCCCGCGGCATCGACCACCTGCAAGCGGTCGGCGTCGCCGTCGAGCGCGATGCCGAGGTCGGCATGGTTCGCTCGCACGGCGCGCACCAGCGCATCCGGCGCGGTCGCGCCGACTCCGTCGTTGATGTTGAAGCCGTTCGGCGCAACGCCGATTGGAATCACGTCCGCGCCCAGTTCATGGAAGACGTGCGGCGCGACGTCATACGCGGCGCCGTGCGCGCAGTCGACCACCAGCTTCAGCCCGCGCAGGTCGAACGCAGCCGGGAAAGTGCTCTTGCAGAACTCGATGTAGCGGCCCGCCGCGTCGTCCAGACGCCGCGCCTTACCGAGTTGCTCGGATGCCGCACAGTTCAGCGGCTGATCGAGTTGCTCTTCGATCTGCGCTTCCACTTCGTCCGGCAGCTTGTTGCCGTCGGCGGAGAAAAATTTGATGCCGTTGTCGTAGTACGGGTTATGCGACGCGCTGATCACCACGCCCGCGGCCAGCCGCAACGCGCGCGTCAAATAGGCGATGCCGGGGGTCGGCATCGGGCCGGCCAGCATCACGTCCACACCTGCCGCGGAGAAGCCCGCTTCCAGCGCCGCTTCGAGCATATAGCCCGACACCCGCGTGTCTTTGCCGATCAGCACGGTTGGCCGCGTGCCCGTCCTCGCCCAGCGGTCCGCGCCCACCAGCACCTTGCCGGCCGCGTAACCGAGCCGCAATACAAATTCCGGCGTGATAGGTCCTTCGCCGACTTTGCCCCGAATGCCGTCCGTTCCGAAATAACGACGTGCCATGTTTTATGTTCCTCCTTGGCTTGTGGGCTCAACAGCGCGCGCGACTGTGATTCGCCGCTTCGCGCATGGCTGCCCAGACTTTCAATGCATCTACTGTTTGCGCGACGTCGTGCACGCGCAGAATCGCAGCGCCCCGTTCAGCGGCGCACACCGCCGCTGCAATACTGCCCGCGACGCGTTCAGGCGCCGGCCGCCCCACCACCGCGCCGATCATCGACTTGCGCGACATGCCGGCAAGAATGGGATACGGCGGCTCGGCCCGCGGCGCCGTATCCGGCAGGTGGGCAAGCAGCGCGTAATTGTGCTCGACCACGGCCTTCCCGAACCCGAAACCTGGATCCACGCTGATGCGAGCACGCGCGATGCCAGCCTGTTCAAGCGTTGCGACGCGCTCCTCCAGAAATTCCCGAACGGCACTCACCACGTCATCATAGAGAGGCTCGCCGAGTTGCATGGTCTGCGGCTCACCGAGCATATGCATGACGCACAGGCCGCATTGGCTGTCGCGCACGGCGTCGATTGCGCCGGCCATCCGGAAGCCCCAGATGTCATTGATCAGATCGGCGCCCGCGGCCAATGCGTGGCGCATCACTTCAGGCTTGTATGTGTCGACTGACAGCGGCACATTCGCGCCGCGCAATTGCTCGACGAGAGGGATCACCCGCTCGAGTTCTTCGTCAAGCGGCACTGGCGGCGCACCGGGCCGCGTCGATTCGCCGCCGATGTCGATGATGTCCGCGCCGTCGAGCATCATACGCTCAGCCTGGCGCAACGCATCGCCGCGCATCGCGTATTTGCCGCCATCGGAAAAAGAATCGGGTGTGACGTTCAGAATGCCCATGACCAACGGGCGTTCAAAGATCAGCTTGAAACGGCCACACTGCAACGGTTCCGGAACTGGTAAAGCAGAAAATTCGACTTTCGACACGAGGAGATACTTCACGCAAACGAATAAATGCAAAACGGGCCGGTGTGAAAACACACCGGCCCGCACTTTCTAGTGGTCGCCGATCAGGCCGGAGCTGTTGCGCTACCCGGCTTGACCTCGGTACCCGGGCTGCCGCCCGATGAGGCGTCGCTTGCCGACGGCGGCGAGCTCTTCGGCGAGCGCGGCGGACGGCCAGCCATGATGTCGTTGATCTGATCAGCGTCGATCGTTTCCCACTCCATCAGTGCGGCGGTCATTGCCTCGACCTTATCGCGGTTCTCGTCCAGCAGGCGCTTCGCGAGGTTGTACTGCTCGTCCAGCACACGGCGGATTTCGGCATCGACCTTCTGCTGCGTCGCTTCCGAAATGGTGCGAGTGAAGCCACGGCCAAACGGCGTCGCGTCGTTTTCGTCGTCGACGTAGACCATTGGTCCGAGCGCATCCGTCATGCCGAAGCGGGCCACCATGGCGCGCGCCGTTTGCGTCGCCTTGTTGAAGTCGTCCGACGCGCCGGTGCTGATCAGGTTCAGGAACAACTCTTCCGCAACGCGGCCACCGAACAGGATCGCGAGACGATCCAGCAGGTAGTCCTTCGAATACGTTTCGTTGTCATGCTCCGGCAACTGCCACGTCACGCCCAGCGCACGGCCGCGCGGAATGATCGTAACTTTGTGCACCGGATCAGCCTTTGGCAGGAGCTTGGCGATCACCGCATGGCCCGACTCGTGGTACGCCGTTGCGCGCTTCGATTCTTCGCGAATCACGGCAGACTTGCGCTCCGGACCCATGAAGATCTTGTCCTTCGCGTCTTCGAAGTCCGTCATTTCGACGATGCGCTTACCGCGGCGAGCCGCGAACAAGGCCGCTTCGTTCACGAGATTCGCGAGATCGGCGCCCGAGAAGCCCGGCGTGCCACGTGCGATCACTGCTGCATCGACGTCGTTCGAAATCGGCACCTTGCGCAGGTGGACCTTCATGATGTGTTCACGGCCGCGAATGTCCGGCAGACCGACATACACCTGACGGTCGAAACGGCCCGGACGCAACAGCGCCTTGTCGAGCACGTCCGAACGGTTGGTTGCAGCGATCACGATCACGCCCGAGTTCGCTTCGAAGCCGTCCATCTCGACGAGCATCTGGTTCAGCGTCTGTTCGCGTTCGTCGTTACCGCCGCCCATGCCGGCACCGCGATGACGGCCAACCGCATCAATTTCGTCAATGAACACGATGCATGGCGCATGCTTCTTGGCTTGCTCGAACATATCGCGAACACGAGCCGCACCGACACCCACGAACATTTCGACGAAGTCCGAACCCGAGATGCTGAAGAACGGCACTTTCGCTTCACCGGCGATAGCACGTGCGAGCAGCGTCTTACCGGTTCCCGGCGGCCCGACCAGCAGCACACCACGCGGAATACGGCCGCCCAGCTTCTGAAATTTCTGCGGATCGCGCAGGAAGTCGACCAGTTCGGAGACTTCTTCCTTGGCTTCGTCGCAACCGGCGACGTCGGTGAAATTGATTGCGTTGTTGTTTTCGTCGATCAGACGTGCACGGGATTTACCGAACGAGAACGCACCGCCTTTCCCGCCTCCCTGCATCTGTCGCATCATGTAGAACCAGAAACCGATGATCAGGATCGTCGGCCCGAGGTAATACAGCGCGGACACCAGCGCATTGGGTTCATCATCAGCCTTGCCGCTCACCTGAACGCCGTACTTCATCAGATCGCCGACCATCCAGATGTCGCCGGGCGACACGATCTGGTACTTCTGACCGTCTGCTGGAGTGACCGTGAGGTTCCGCCCCTGGACAATGACGTTCTTGACTTTGCCGTTCTTTGCGTCGTCCATGAACTGCGAATAGGAAACGCCTTCCTGGACACGGGGCTTGTCGAACTGCTTGAACACCGTAAACAGCACCAGTGCGATAACCAGCCACACTGCTGCTTTCGAAAACATATTGTTGTTCAAAGCACCACTCCTTCACTTAGACGGGCGCCTACATTTGCCTTGCGGCACCACGAAAGCATTCTAATCCAGTCCGCAGACCCCTGCCATAAGGTTTCACTACCACAGAAATAGGACAGCGTGCCATTGCAGCACCCGTTTCTGAAGTCGTGATCGCATAACGGCAGATGCGGAACCTTCCTGCAGCGCCTCTATACGGGCCGCTTGAGATGCTTACCCAAAATAAACGTTTCTGACGATTTGTCCCGCGACGCTTTCGGCTTGCGGGCCCCCACTACCTTGAACTGATGCTTGAACTTTTCGACAATCTGGCTGTAACCGCTGCCATGAAAACATTTGACTAAAAGGGCACCATCCGGTTTCAGGTGATTTTGTGAGAATTCCAGCGCGAGATCGCATAGGTGCTCGATTCGCGCGGCATCCGCCACCGCCACTCCCGACAGGTTGGGCGCCATATCCGAAATTACAAGATCTACCTGACGTTCGCCGACCAATTCTTCCAGTTGCGCCAGAACCGAGTCTTCGCGGAAGTCACCCTGAATGAAGTGAACGTCGGCGACCGGCTCCATTGGCAGCAGGTCGAGCGCGATGATCGTGCCGTCGATCCCGCCTTCGCGCTCGGCGTCGCGCTGGGCGCCCTTGGCAAGTTTGTTGCGCGCATACTGGCTCCAGCTACCCGGCGTCGAGCCAAGGTCGACGATGACCTGTCCCGGGCGGATCAGCTTGTCCTGTTCGTCGATTTCCTTGAGTTTGTAGGCTGCGCGGGCGCGATAGCCCTCCCGCTGCGCCATTTTTACGTAAGGATCGTTGATGTGGTCATGCAGCCACGCGGTGTTGAACTTGTTTTTTGCCATTAAACGTTGAACTCTTGCTGCGTGATGTCACGCTTTAGCGGATAATACGCGGTTAATTCGCGCGGCCACCGCCAAAACTGGCGGCCATCCGCGATTCTGTTGTTCTGACGCGCCGCCCTGCCGAATCGCCTCGATCAAGTCAATCGAACGACTGTACCGGGGAACGCAGGTGCCGCCATTTTAGTCGAGTCTCCCACTTTCCATGCCCGCCCTCAAAGTCTCTTCCGACCAACGCGCCGAGTTGCGCTCCCAGGCACATGCGCTCAAACCGGTCGTACTCGTCGGCGCCGAAGGCTTGACCGACGCCGTGCTCTCCGAGATCAAGGTCCACCTTGGCGCTCATCAGCTCATCAAAATCCGCGTGTTCGGCGACGAGCGCGAAGCGCGCCTTGCGATCTACGAAGAAATCTGTGACAAGCTGAACGCCGCACCGATCCAGCATATCGGCAAGCTGCTGGTGATCTGGAAGCCGGAAGCCACACAACCGGCGGTGAAGGCCAAACGCGGCGCACTGCCGAGCGCGCGCGAAGCCGCGGTGGAAGCCAAACCGGGCAAAGGCCGCGCGCCACGCGTCGTAACGGTCGTCAAGCCCAGCGAAATCCCGATGCGCAAACCGAAGGCAAAAGCAGTCGTGGTGCGCGGCAATGAACGTGTTACCCAAGGCGGCAACATCAAGCGCGCCAAGAAGCGCCAAAGCAGCGCGAAGCGCGCGCATCAGTCGTCGAAATAAGCGATTGATGAGAGGTGCGGGCGAGTCCCGCATCTCGGCGTTGCCCGCCGAACGCGTCTTGCAAGCTCAACATCGTGCTCAGCGAAAGAAACCGCCGCCGAGTCGATTTGCACAGACGCTGCGAAGCGCCCCACTGGTTCGCAACGTCAGCCAGTGACCTTGCCCGCTGTGTTGCGGGTACCTTTCTCCGCCGCCGCAACGCCTGCGCCCGCAGGTAACTTCCACACGAGCGCCACGCCCAGCAGGCTTTCGATCAGATAAAACAGACTCGACACGCCGTGCAGGATGCCAAAGCGCGTCGCATAAGCCGAATGGCCGACGTCGCTGCCCGCTTCGAGCGCGGCAATGCGCATGGCATTCATGAACGGCTGCAACGCGAAGTAGCCAACGAGCACGCAAACAAGCATGCCGGCGATCAGCCAGCGCAAGCGTCGATAGGCATCGCCGCCGCGGCGAACCAGTACGTTCGCAAGACCGAGCAGCAAAATGCCGCACACCGCACCCAGCACGCCTTCAATGCGAAACAGTTGCGCCGCGACCGCGCCCGCCGTCACTCGGTCGAGCGAACTGAACAGCACGGGTGCGACGGCATAGCCGATAGTCAGCAGACTACCGACCCACACCACCGTCAATAACCGGAACAATCGATGCGGCATCTGGGGCACCAGGGGCGCGTTCAAACGTAGCTGACTGCGATGATTTCGTATTCGCGCACGCCGCCCGGTGCCTGCACCGACGCAACGTCGCCTTCCGACTTGCCGATCAAGGCACGCGCGATCGGCGAGCTGATCGAGATCAGGCCATGATCGATGTCCGCTTCGTCGTCGCCGACGATCTGATATTTGACGGACGCGCCCGAATCCAGGTCTTCCAGTTCCACCGTTGCACCGAACACCACGCGACCGTCCGCTTCCACCGCTGACGGGTCGATCACTTGCGCACCGGCCAGCTTCGATTCGATTTCGGCGATACGGCCTTCGATGAAGCCCTGCTTTTCCTTCGCCGCGTCGTACTCTGCATTTTCCGACAGATCGCCCTGGGCACGCGCTTCCGCGATCGAATTGATCACCGAGGGACGCTCAACCGATTTCAGGCGCTGCAATTCATCGCGCAACATTTCCGCGCCGCGCTTAGTCAATGGAACAGTGCTCATAAACAACTCTATGCAAAAAACAGCCGTAAAAAAAATCACCGCGGTTAAGTGCATTCCGCGGGGGCCAGAGCGCCGGGCAAAACCCGGTGCCAAGCACCTGCGGAACGCCGCTTAACCGCGGCACTTACATCTTGGACAGGTATTCGAAGCCTTAGTTTAGGCGAGCGTGCAGGCCTTGTAAATCATAGACTTCCAGGTCCTTCAAATAGCGCAAACCTTCCACTGCGGCCCGCGCGCCGGACATGGTCGTGTAGTACGTGACCTTGTTCGCCTGGGCGCTCATGCGGATCGAACGCGAATCGGCGATCGCGGCGCGGGTTTCGTCGACGGTCGTGAAGACCAGCGCGATTTCACCGTTCTTGATCATGTCGACGATGTGCGGACGGCCGTCCTTCACCTTGTTGACGACCTTGACCGGCACACCGGCCGCTTCGATGGCCGCGGCCGTACCCTTGGTCGCGACGATCGGATAACCGAGTTCGTGCAGCATGCGTGCGACTTCGACGGCCTTCGGCTTATCGGCGTCCATCACAGTCAACAGCACCGTGCCCGACTCCGGCAAACGCGAACCCGCCGCGAGTTGCGACTTGAACAAGGCTTCGCCGAAGGTCTGACCCACGCCCATCACTTCGCCGGTCGAACGCATTTCCGGTCCGAGCACCGGATCGACTGCCGGGAACTTGACGAACGGGAACACGGCTTCCTTCACGCTGAAGTACGGCGGGTCGATCTCTTTCGTCACGCCTTGCTGCGCCAGCGTCTGGCCGACCATTGCACGCGCGGCGATTTTCGCGAGCGGCAGGCTGGTCGCCTTCGACACGTACGGCACCGTACGCGAAGCACGAGGATTCACTTCGAGCACGTAGATGATGTCTTCTTTCGAACCGTCCGCCTGCGGCACCTGCTGGATCGCGAACTGCACGTTCATCAGGCCGACCACGTTCAGCGCCTTCGCCATTGCGCCCGTTTGACGCTTCAGTTCCGCGACGGTTTCCTTCGACAGCGAATACGGCGGCAGCGAGCACGCCGAGTCGCCCGAGTGCACGCCGGCCTGTTCGATGTGCTCCATCACGCCGCCGATGAACACGGCTTCACCGTCGGAGATGCAATCCACGTCGCATTCGATCGCGTCGTTCAGGAAGCGGTCGAGCAGCACCGGCGAGTCGTTCGACACCTTCACGGCCTCGCGCATGTAGCGCTCGAGGTCGCGCGGCTCGTGGACGATTTCCATCGCTCGGCCACCCAGCACGTACGACGGACGCACCACCAGCGGATAGCCGATTTCGTCGGCGAGCTTGAGCGCTTCGTCTTCGGCGCGCGCGGTGCGATTCGGCGGCTGACGCAGACCGAGGTCTTGCAGCAGCTTCTGGAAACGCTCGCGGTCTTCCGCGGCGTCGATCATGTCCGGCGACGTGCCGACGATCGGCACACCGTTGGCTTCGAGATCGAGCGCGAGCTTCAACGGCGTTTGACCGCCGTATTGCACGATCACGCCGACCGGCTTTTCCTTGTCGACGATTTCGAGCACGTCTTCGAGCGTCAGCGATTCGAAGTACAGACGATCGGACGTGTCGTAGTCGGTCGAAACGGTTTCAGGGTTGCAGTTGACCATGATCGTTTCGTAGCCGTCTTCGCGCATGGCGAGCGCGGCGTGCACGCAGCAGTAGTCGAACTCGATGCCCTGGCCGATCCGGTTCGGGCCACCGCCCAGCACCATGATCTTCTTGTTGTTGGTCGGGTTCGCTTCGCACTCTTCCTCATAGGTCGAGTACATGTAAGCGGTTTTCGTGGCGAACTCGGCCGCGCAGGTGTCGACGCGCTTGTACACCGGGCGCACGTTCAACTCGATACGGCGTTGACGCACTTCCGCAGGCTTCGCGCCGAGCAGTTTCGCGAGACGCCGATCCGAGAAGCCGCTTTGCTTCAGGTACTTCAGCTCTTCCTTCGAAAGGCTCCCGAGTGTGCGGCCGGCCAGCGCCTTTTCCTTCAGGATGATCTGTTCGATCTGCGCGAGGAACCACGGGTCGATCGAGGTTTCCTCGAAAATCTCTTCAGCCGTCATGCCGACACGGAACGCGTCGCCCACGTACCAGATACGATCCGGGCCGGCTTCGCCGATCTCGCGGATGATCTCGTCACGGTTATCGGTCTTTTCGTCCAGACCGTCCACGCCGACTTCCAGACCGCGCAGCGCCTTCTGGAACGACTCCTGGAAGGTGCGGCCGATTGCCATCACTTCGCCGACCGACTTCATTTGCGTGGTCAGACGCGAATCGGCTTCGCGGAATTTTTCGAACGCGAAACGCGGGATCTTGGTGACGACGTAGTCGATCGTCGGTTCGAACGACGCCGGGGTCTGGCCGCCGGTGATTTCGTTCTTCAATTCGTCCAGCGTGTAGCCGACGGCGAGCTTGGCCGCGACCTTGGCGATCGGGAAACCCGTTGCCTTCGAAGCCAATGCCGACGAACGCGACACACGCGGATTCATTTCGATCACGATCATCCGGCCGTCTTTCGGATTGATCGAGAACTGCACGTTCGAACCGCCGGTGTCGACGCCGATCTCGCGCAGCACCGCGAGCGATGCGTTCCGCAGGACCTGATATTCCTTGTCGGTGAGCGTTTGCGCCGGAGCAACCGTGATCGAGTCGCCGGTGTGGATGCCCATCGGGTCCAGGTTTTCGATCGAGCAGACGATGATGCAGTTGTCCTTCCTGTCGCGGACCACTTCCATCTCGTACTCTTTCCAGCCGAGCAGCGACTCTTCGATCAGCAGTTCGCGCGTGGGCGACAGGTCGAGACCGCGCTTGCAGATCTCTTCGAACTCGTCGCGGTTATACGCGATACCGCCGCCCGAGCCGCCCAGCGTGAACGACGGACGAATCACCACCGGATAACCGCCGCTGCCGGTTTGCGCGGCGATGTCGGCCTGCACCTGCAGCGCTTCTTCCATGGAATGCGCGGTGCCCGATTTGGCCGAACCGAGGCCGATCTTGGTCATCGCGTCTTTGAACTTCTGGCGGTCTTCCGCCTTGTCGATGGCTTCCGGCGACGCGCCGATCAGCTCGACCTTGTACTTTTCCAGCACGCCGTGCGCGTGCAGATCGAGCGCGCAGTTCAGCGCGGTCTGGCCGCCCATCGTCGGCAGGATCGCGTCCGGGCGCTCCTTCGCGATAATGCGCTCGACCACTTCCCACGTGATCGGCTCGATGTAGGTCACGTCGGCCGTGTTCGGGTCGGTCATGATCGTCGCCGGATTGCTGTTGACGAGAATGACCTTGTAGCCTTCCTCACGCAGCGCCTTGCATGCCTGCGCGCCCGAGTAGTCGAACTCGCACGCCTGGCCGATGATGATCGGACCCGCGCCGATGATGAGGATGCTCTTGATGTCTGTCCGCTTGGGCATAACGCTCTCGCTAATGTATTCCTGAATTCTTTCCGTCGGCGCGCGCTGCTGTTACGCTGCGCGCGCTCTGCTCTGTCTGGTCCGGCTCGCCGCGTGTTCGCCGCGTGTTGGTCGCGTGTTCGTCGCGTGTTCGTCGCGCATACGCCGCGTGTGCGTCGATCACGCGCGGCGCGGCGCGAGCCGTGCGCCGCCGAGACTTTGATGCTGCTTTATGCCGCAGCGGTCTTGCCGGCCTTCTTCGTGTCCATCAACGCCGTGAAGCGGTCGAACAGATAGGCGATGTCATGCGGGCCAGGCGACGCTTCCGGGTGCCCCTGGAAGCAGAACGCCGGCTTGTCGGTCAGCGCGAAGCCCTGCAGCGTGCCGTCGAACAGCGAGACGTGCGTAGCGCGGGCGTTGGCGGGCAACGTGTCGGCGTCGACCGCGAAGCCGTGGTTCTGCGACGTGATCACCACACGGCCGTTGTCCAGATCCTTCACGGGATGGTTCGCGCCGTGGTGGCCGGTCTTCATCTTCATGGTTTTGGCGCCGACCGCGAGGCCCATGATCTGATGGCCGAGGCAGATGCCGAAGGTCGGAATGCCACGCTCGATCAGCTCCTTCGTGGCGCGAATCGCGTAGTCGCACGGTTCCGGATCGCCCGGGCCGTTCGACAGGAATACGCCGTCCGGATTGAGCGCGAGCGCGTCGGCCGCAGTGGCTTGCGCCGGCAGCACCGTGACGTGGCAGCCGCGTTCAGCCAGCATGCGCAGGATGTTGTACTTGACGCCGTAATCGAACGCCACGACGCGGTACTTCGGCGCGGTTTGCGTTCCGTAGCCCTCGCCCAGACGCCATTCGGTCTGCGCCCACTCGTACGATTCCTTCGTCGACACGACCTTCGCGAGGTCCATGCCCGCGAGGCCCGGGAACGAGCGTGCGAGTTCGATGGCGCGGGCTTCGTCGTCCGAACCGGCGAGGATCGCGCCGTTCTGCGCACCCTTGTCGCGCAGAACGCGAGTCAGCATGCGGGTATCGAGACCGGCGATGGCGACCACGCCTTCGTCCTGCAGATATTGCTGGAGCGTGCGCTCCATGCGGAAGTTCGACGCGAGAACCGGCAGATCACGAATGATCAGCCCGGCGGCATGGACTTTCGTTGCTTCGACGTCTTCGGCGTTCACGCCGACGTTGCCGATATGCGGATACGTGAGGGTCACGATCTGGCGCGCGTAGCTCGGGTCAGTCAGGATTTCCTGATAGCCGGTGATAGCGGTGTTGAACACGACTTCGCCGATGGTATGCCCGGGGGCGCCGATCGAGTAACCACGAAAGACCGTGCCGTCGGCGAGCGCGAGCAGAGCGGGAGAAAATGACGGCAACACGGGAGACTCCTTGGGGAACACCCTGTTGCCGACCTGTCTATCCGACTGCGAGCCGCAGCGAGACGCATCCGGGATGCGCGCGCAGACTCGCTCGCGAACTGCCGTTGACGTTGCAAGGGGCGCGATGGGTCCATTGTGTGGACGGATCGGCTGGGGGCGAAGCCCTGCTTGCTACGCCAGTGGCGCGCGGCGGATGAACGGTATGGGAGAGGTAGGCGCTAGGGTGCGGGTTGATAAGCTCAAACCTTGAAATTATAGCGTGAAAACGCCCTTCCGTCCAAATCCGAGATGGCAAGCGAGCTTGGGAAAGCACGCCTGAAAGCCGCTCAAAGCCTTGCTGCGTCTGGCGCGGCCGACATTCGACATAATTTCCACGGGTTCGAATCGGGATAGTCCGAGCCTGGTGGCGACGGTCATCAGAATTACGCCGGCGGACTGCTCAGAGTGGCGAATCGACGCGGCTGGCAGCATCGAGGCGTGCTCGAGACAGTGTTTAGCGAACTCAAGCTTCCTGTTCGAGGTGGACTTCAGGCGGACACAGCTGTTTTTTGCGGCCAGGCAATACGTACCAGATCGCGCTCAGCATCTGCAGCGCGACCAGAATGCCCCACGCGGTCAAATGCGCGGCCGCCGGGTAATGGCCACCACTCGCCGGCCAACGTGAAAGCACCGCGCCCACGCCGATCTGGAAGCCGAAAATCAGCAGGAAGATGATCAACGTCAGTGTGGTGTTCACCCGGCCGATCATCTGCGCGGGGAAGTGCCGGGCCATGACCGCGTAGCTGAGAATGCCCGTGCCACCAAAGATCCCGTACGCCGCCCACAAGAGAGCCGCGGGCAGCGGCGCCTTGAACATGATCAGCAACTGCGTCAGCACATACAGCGCCATGCCGACGCCGCAAAACGCATGGAGCGAGATGCCGCGCCGCTCGAGACCGCGCGCCGCCGCGCCGAAGCCCACGCAGCCGGCCATCATCGCGAAGCCGAGAACCGACACGAGCGCTGCCGCCTCGCGCGGCCCGAAGCCCTGCACGTCACGCAACCACGCGCCGACCCAAAGCGACTGCATTGCATAGAAGACGCCTTGCGTGACGACTGAGAACGACGCGATCTTCCAGAACGCCGCACTGCGCAAAATATGCAGCGTGCCTTTGAACTGCGCGCCGAGACTCGCCTGGTGATGGGTTTCCTTCGTGTCCGGAGCGAGCGTCCATTGCGCCAGCGCGACGAGCACGGTCAGCAAGCCCAGCCCGACGCAGACCATGCGCCAACTGGCAAACGTCAGCACCCACGTCAGCGGCGAGCCGACCATCACGCCGCCGAAGCCGCCGATCGCCATCACCAGTCCGTTCATCAACGGCAGGCGCGCCGGCGTGAAGTGTTGCGCCAATGCCTTGAATGCGGCGCCAAGACAGACTGAGACACCCACGCCGATCAGCAGCCGCCCCGCCATCATCGCGCCAACGCCCTGCGCGGCGCCGAACACGCCGATGCCGAGCGCGGCAAACAGCAGCGTGGCAGCCGTGACCCGCCGCGCGCCGAAGTGATCGAGCAGGACGCCGGCTGGAATCTGAGCGCCCGCAAAGCCAAGAAAATAGAGACTGGTGAGCAAGCCCAGATCAGCCGCCGACAAGCCGAGATCACGCGTAATGAACGGCGCAAAGCCGAGGTTGACGCCGCGAAACACGTAGGAAACGAAATAACCGGCAGAAAACAGCAAAAAGACGCGCAGCTGGGTCGACGACATAAGCTCCTGGATCAGGCGGCTGGCCGGATCAATTTGATCCAAAGCACGAACGATAAAGGAAAAGCGCCGGCTTTACCCAAAATGATCTGCAGAATGAAAAACGCCGTCACCACAGGTGACGGCGTTGGAAAAAGCACGGTGCGTGATCGGAGCGCAATTCATGCGCTGCCCCCGCAACGCATGTGGTCACTACCGTGTGAGCCGCTATTGGTCTACTTACCCTTCTTCGCGTTGGCCGCGGTCTTCGGGCGGCTCTCTGCCGCAGCCTTCGACGCCTTGCTGGACGTGGAAGCCGATACCTTGGTCACCTTGCCCTTACTGGCGCTCGATGCCGTCGGCTTGCTGACTTTGCCTGCCGGTTCGGAAACCTTCACCACGCCTGACCGGCCACGACCCTTCTTGTTATCGTAGCGCGAATCGCTTCTCGTGTCCGCGACACGGGTGCCGATCTTCTCGACGCCGCCGCCCTGCACGTCCGTCGCGATGCGCTCAGGGCCCGGTTCGCTCGGCATCGCCTTGCCGACCGGCACGTGCAGCACGATCACCTGGCCGCGCGAGACGCTGTCCCGGTGCGTGCGGTTCCATGCCTTCAACTGACCGATCGACACGCCGTAACGCACGGCAATGGCAGCCATGGTCTGATTGCGGCGCACGCGAATCAGCATCTTGCGCGTGTCGGGGACGTCGGGTTCCATTGCCAGCACCGCGCTTTCAGCCACGTCCGCGCTGATGTCTTCGTCGTCGTCCGAACCGCGCGGCACGACGATCGTGGAGCCGGGTTTCAGGCGCATGCCGACGGGAATCTTGTTCACTTCCATCAGCGTGTCGGCATCGACACCGATTTTCTGCGCGATCGCCGCCGGCGCCGCGCGCTCGGTGACCGTATACGTGGTCCACGACGACAGCGAGCCGGAGTAGGTCTTCAGATTGCGTTCGAACGCGCTGGCGTTGTCGAACGGCAGCAGGATCTGCGGCTGCGTGGCGCCGAGAATGACCGGCTTTCTGAACGACGGATTCAACGAGCGGAACTCGTCCGTGGAGAGATTCGCAAGCTTGGCGGCCATGTCCACGTCGATATCGTGCGAGGTGGTCACCGTCACGAAATACGGGTGGTTCGGAATGGACGGCAGCGCGAGCCCGTACATTTGCGGGTTCATCACGATGTTCTTCACCGCCTGCAGCTTGGGCACGTAGTTACGTGTCTCGTTCGGCATGCGCAGGCTCAGGTAATCAGTCGGTAGGCCCGCCGCTTCGTTACGCGCGATCGCGCGCTGCACGTTGCCCTCGCCCCAGTTGTACGCCGCGAGCGCCAACTGCCAGTCGCCGAACATGTCATGCAGACGCGACAAATAATCGAGCGCGGCACTGGTCGAGGCCAGCACGTCGCGGCGCTCGTCCTGCCACATGTTCTGCTTGAGATTGTAGGTGCGCCCCGTGCCCGGCATGAACTGCCACATGCCGGCCGCCTTCGCTACCGACAAGGCCTGCGGGCTATACGCCGACTCGATGAACGGCAGCAACGCGAGCTCGGTCGGCATATGGCGCGCTTCGAGCTCTTCGACGATGTGGTACAGATACTTCTGCGAGCGCTCGGTCATGCGCTGCACGTAATCGGGACGCTGCGCATACCAGTTCACCTGCATGTCGACGAGGTCGGTTTGCAGGTCCGGCATCTGGAAACCACGGCGAATACGGCCCCAAAGATCGGCGTCGGCGCTCGTCAACTGCGTGACGGAGCCCTGGTCAACGTTAATCGTTTCTTTGGCGGTGGCGCTCTTACGAAGGGCGTCGGCTACGGCTTGCTGACTGGCGGGATTTGTTGCGGTGGAAAGGCTACTCGTCGTTGGTCCCTGGCTCGCGCAGGCGGCGAGCGTCAGAACCAGCAACGCACTTAAGATAAATCGCATGAACGTCTCGGCTTCCACAAGGGCTGGAATTTGCAGCCGATAGTACGAAACGGCAACGTTTACGTCAATCGGAAAATTACGAAAAAATCAAGTAAATCTTGGGCTTGGCGAATTTTTCCGATTCTTCGCGTGAACAACACCCTTCATTGGAACGGGTCAACGGAAGCGGTTTTTCCATTCGCGCATCAACGTAAAGGCCGTCAATCGATCGGGCACTTTTTCGTGCAACTGCTCTTGCAGGCTCGCCTGGACTGCCGGATTATCCGCGCGCAAAAACGGATTCACCGCGCGTTCGTGGGCGATCGTGGTGGGCAGCGTCGGCACGCCGCGCGCGCGCAATTCGCTCGCCTTATCCCGCCAGGCTTGCAGTTCGACGTTGGCGGGTTCGCAGGCGAGCGCGAAGCGGATATTCGAGAGCGTGTACTCGTGGGCGCAATGAACCTCGGTCGCGCCGGGCAGCGCGGCAAGCGCGTCCAGCGAAGCGAGCATCTGCTTCGGCGTGCCTTCGAACAGCCGGCCGCAACCGCAGGCGAACAGCGTGTCGCCGCAAAAAACGTGCGGCGTGCCGCGCGGGTCGGCCGCCTGAAAATAAGCGATGTGCCCGCTCGTATGACCCGGCACATCGAGCACGCTCAATTCGAGCGCGGGGGCCGCAATCGACACGTGATCACCATTTTTCAGACGGCGCGTGAGATGCTCGATCGCCTCGCCCGCCGGGCCGTAGACGGGCACGTCCTGGCCGTTCAGCAGATCGGCCACCCCACCGACGTGGTCTTGATGATGGTGCGTGAGTAAAATAGCGCTCAGCCGCCAACCCCGCTTCGCCAGATAAGCTTGCACGGGGGCGGCCTCACCCGGATCGACGACGACCGCATTGTGTCCGTCGGAGACGACCCAGATGTAATTGTCATCAAACGCCGGGACCGGTACGTACTCGAGCGCATTCATAGGCGACGCATTCTCTGATATGACTGATCGAGCGATTATAGACTGGCCCGCGTGGACCGATTCGCCGCCTGGCCGCTACGTGCTCGAGTGGGAACAGACCCAGCTCGATCGCGTGGTGTCGGACGTGTTCGGTTACCATGCGCTGCAACTCGGCCTGCCGCAGCTCGACGCATTGCGCGAAAACCGCATGCCGTGCCGCGGGCTCGTGCTCGACGCCGCGAGCGGTGCGAGCGCGCCTTACGCTTTTCCGCGCGGGCTGGGGCATGGGCTCAGCAACGGCGCGCGCAACGGTTTGAGCAACGGCGGCGCACAAGGCGGACTTGCAGGCCTGCCGGCGCCGGTCGGGCGCAGTGCCGTGTGGTGCGACCTGCTGGACTTGCCGTTCGAAGCACAGAGCGTCGATCTGATCGTGATGCCGCACACGCTGGAATTCACGAGCGACCCTCACCGTCTTCTGCGCGAAGCCGAGCGCGTGCTGATGCCCGAAGGCCAGTTGATTATTTTGGGCTTCAACTCGCTGTCGCTATGGGGCGCGCGGCAGTCGGTCGGCAAGATGACCGGCCGGCCTTTCGTGCCGGCGGCTGTCGACCTGATTGCCTTCACGCGCCTGAAAGACTGGATCAAACTGCTGGGCTTCGACCTTGAACGCGGTCGCTTCGGCTGCTATCGTCCGCCGCTTGGCAGCGAACAATGGCTGTCGCGCTACGGTTTCATGGAAGCCGCCGGCGACCGCTGGTGGCCGATCTTCGGCGCCACCTACATGGTCAAGGCGATCAAGCGCGTGCGCGGCATGCGCCTCATCGGCCCGCTGAAAGTGAAGAAACCCGTCCTCGCCGCAGGCCTCGCGCCCGCCGCCACACCGAATACACGTAACCACACTCAATGACTTCCGATCTCATCGATATTTATACCGACGGCGCCTGCAAGGGCAATCCCGGCCCCGGCGGCTGGGGCGCGCTGCTGCGCTTCGGCGACCAGGAAAAAGAACTGTTCGGCGGTGAACCCAACACCACCAACAACCGCATGGAACTGATGGGCGTGATCGCCGCGCTCGAAGCGCTGAAACGCCCCTGCAAGGCGGTCGTGCACACCGACTCGCAGTACGTGCAGAAAGGCATCAGCGAATGGATCCACGGCTGGAAGAAAAAAGGCTGGATCACCGCCGCCAAGCAGCCGGTGAAGAACGCCGATCTGTGGAAGCGGCTCGACGCGCTCGTCGCGCAACACGAAATCGAATGGCGTTGGGTGCGCGGGCATAATGGCCACCCGGAAAACGAGCGCGCCGATCAGCTGGCCAATCGCGGCGTCGCATCACTCGCGCAGAGTTGATTCTTGCTGCGACGGCCGTGCCGGCTAGCCGCGCGTGCCATCTTTTTTTGCTGCAATTTTCTGAGGCAGGCTAATCCGACATGCGTCAACTCATCCTCGATACCGAAACCACCGGCCTGAATCCCCGCACCGGCGACCGGATTCTCGAACTCGGCTGTGTCGAACTGGTGAACCGCCGGCTCACCGGCAACAACCTGCACTTCTATATCAACCCTGAACGCGACAGCGATCCGGGCGCATTGGCCGTTCACGGCCTCACCACCGAATTCCTGAGCGACAAGCCGAAGTTCGGCGAGATCGCCGATCAGTTCCGCGATTTCATCCAGGGCGCGGACCTGATCATTCACAACGCACCGTTCGATATCGGCTTTCTGGATGTCGAGTTCGCCCTGCTCGGCTTGCCGCCGGTGAACACCTACTGCGGCGAAATCATCGACACACTGGCGCGCGCCAAGCAGATGTTCCCTGGCAAGCGCAATTCCCTCGACGCGCTGTGCGATCGCTTCGGCATCAGCAACGCGCACCGCACGCTGCACGGCGCGCTGCTCGACTCGGAACTGCTCGCCGAAGTCTATCTGGCGATGACGCGCGGCCAGGAAAGCCTCGTCATCGACATGCTCGGCGATTCACATGCCGGCGGCGATGCGCGCGTACCGCGTGTCGCGCTCGACTCGCTGGATCTGGTCGTGCTCGCCGCCAGCGACGACGAACTGGCCGCGCACCAGGCGGTACTCGACGGTCTCGACAAGGCAATCAAGGGCACGAGCGTGTGGCGACTCGAACCGGCGCCGACCGCGGATGAGCAAACCGCTTAAAAAGTACTGGACGAGTGCAAAAATCCCTGACATAATTCGGCTCTCTTCGGGTGGTTAGCTCAGCGGTAGAGCACTGCCTTCACACGGCAGGGGTCACTGGTTCGATCCCAGTACTACCCACCAGAATTTTGGTGTGTCGATCACCGAAGACTAAAGGGCTTACGCAGAAATGCGTAAGCCCTTTTTCATTTGCGGCCGTTGGCTGCTGTGCGCTGCTGCGAGCTTTTGCTGCACGCCGAAAACCGTATGGAATGCCAGGTAGATCTCGGCGTGCTCTGAAGCGGTTGAGCCACTCGCCTCGCTCCAAATGATTTGCATCGATCAGATCGAAGCGGCGTCACAAGACCTCGCATCGCGCTTTGCCGTCAACACCGAATCTTCGTACGTTTGCGGGCGCCGAATACTGCTGATATAGTTGGCACTCGGGCGTTCGCCCCGTCCTTTTTCTTCACCTCATTCGACCACAGGGAGGCGCCACATGTTTGCAATGCGTATCGCCGCCCCTGGCATGGTTTCGCGAGCGTTGTCGCGACCTTAAGTTTCTCAGGTTGCTCATTCGCTGCTCACGCGGTTCCGCCTGAAAAGGCGCTCCGCGCAATTCCCAGACAGTCCGCAGTTCCATCGCCCGTGCATAGCGGCGCGTTTTGACTGTCTCGTCCTTTCGCTTCTGACTGGAACCTCGGTGCGCTCATGCGTCACCGGGTCGTGGCAAATGACCAGAAAAAAACTCGACTTTCGCGGACAGGCCTTCAAGGACGTCCTCGGTTTTACCTTCCATCATTGGGCGCAGCAGCCCTGGCGCATTCTCGTGATTACGGGGCTGGTGCTGCTCTCCGCGTTGGCCGACGTGCTCACGCCGATGTTCGCCGGACGTCTCGTCGACGCCATCGCGTCGGGTGCGGCCAGCAACGCAGTGGCCTGGCACGCGGCAGTGACGGCGTTCTGCGTGCTGAGTGCGCTCGGCCTCGGCGCCACGCTGCTGCGGCAAGGCGTGTACTTCAACATCATCAGGCTCACGCTCAAGATGATGAGCGAGATCGCCGCGAACGCGTTTCATCGGGTGCAACGCTTTTCGACCGACTGGCACGCGAACAGCTTCGCCGGCTCCACGGTGCGCAAGATCACGCGCGGCATGTGGGCGCTCGACCTGCTCAACGACACGCTGCTGATCGCGTTGTTGCCGTCGCTCGTCATGCTGGTCGGCGCCACGACCCTGCTCGGCTGGCGCTGGCCGATGATGGGCGCGGTGGTCGGCATCGGCTCGGTGCTGTATATCGCGGTGACCGTGGCCATGTCGCTCGGCTTCGTGGCGCCGGCTGCGCGCCTCGCAAACGCATGGGACACGCGCATGGGCGGCGCGCTCGCTGACGCAGTCAGCTGCAATGGCATAGTCAAGGCATTCGGCGCGGAAGATCGCGAAGAAGCGCTGCTCGCGCGCGTGATCGGCAAATGGCGGCATCGTACGCGCCGCACGTGGATGCGCGGCACGATCAACGGCGGCATCCAGGGCGGCATGCTGGTGGCAATCCAGGCCGCCATTCTCGGCGCGGCGCTGCTATTGTGGGCGCGCGGCGAGGCAAGCGTCGGCGACATCACGTTCGCGCTAACCATGTTTTTCATGCTGCAAGGCTATCTGCGCGACGTGGGCATGCACGTCCGCAACCTGCAACGCTCGGTCAACGACATGGAAGAACTGGTGTCGCTGGAAAGCCAGCCGCTCGGTATCGAGGACCGGCCCGGCGCAGGTCCGATCGTGATCGGCAAAGGCGAGATCCGTTTCGAGCACGTCACCTTCCATTACGGCGCGAGCGGCCAGCCGCTGTACGACAACTTCTCCGTGCGTATCGCGCCGGGCGAGCGCGTCGGACTGGTCGGGCATTCGGGCTCGGGGAAAACTACGTTCATCAAGCTGATCCAGCGGCTCTATGACATTTCGGAAGGCCGCATCACGATCGACGGTCAGGACATCGCCCGGGTGCGGCAGGCGTCGCTGCGCAGCCAGATCGCGATCGTTCAGCAGGAGCCGGTGCTGTTTCACCGCTCGCTTGCCGAGAACATTGCGTATGCGCGGCCCGGTGCGAGCCGCGCCGAGATCGAACGCGCCGCGAAGCTCGCGAGCGCGCACGACTTCATCGCGGCGCTGCCCCATGGCTACGACACGCTGGTCGGTGAACGCGGCGTCAAGCTGTCGGGCGGCGAACGTCAGCGCGTGGCCATCGCACGGGCGTTTCTCGCCGACGCACCGATCCTGATTCTGGACGAGGCGACGTCGAGTCTCGACAGCGAAAGCGAAGTGCTGATCCAGCAAGCCATGGAGCGGCTGATGATGGGCCGCACGACGTTGGTGGTGGCGCACCGTCTTTCCACCGTGCGCGCGCTGGACCGCTTGCTGGTGCTGGATAAAGGCAAGGTGATCGAGGAAGGCAGTCACGACGCGCTGATCCGACTCGAGAACGGCCTCTACCGGCGGCTGTTCGAGCGTCAGGCACTGGAACTGATCAAGGGGCTGGGCGAGCCGGAACTCGCGAATCATGCCTCGCGGCCGAGTGCGATCCGCACGGACGATTCCAGCTTGCTGGTCGGGAAGTAAATGATGCTAGTCGTGTGGGATGTCCGCTGGAAACCGCCGGTGTAAGCCGGCGGTTTTTGGGGGCGTTGGGGCGGCTTTTAGGCAGTTTTTAGGCAGCGTTTTGCCGCCAATCGTTTTCCCACGCACTCACCGATCTCCTGAGCGCCGCTCTCCGCAAGCGTCCAACCACCCTTCGGCAGCCCCGGCTACACCACGCCCGCCGGCAACCCCACCCCTCGCGCCATCCCGGTGGCCGCCAACACCACAACCACCATCAATATCGTCTGGATCACGCTGAAGCGTGCGTAGGAGCGCGCCTTGTGCAGATCGGGCGCGGCGCCTTTTCTGATGGCGGCCCGCCAGCGCATCAGCGCAAGCATCGACGGCACTTCGAGGATAAGAATGACCACGACCAACGTCATCTTGAGGTGAAAGAGCGGCTCGTGGAGATAGTAATCGGCGCCCTTTTCAAACCCGCCGAAAGCGCGCATCAACCCGGTGACGATCAGCACCAACGCCGAGATGCCCCAGCCGGTATCCGCCCGGAAAACGGATCGTAGCGCGGCTGGCACCGTGGCGCGGCGCAGCGCCCATGTGCGCCGCAGAATCGACGCGAGTGCGAAGCCATAAGCAAGCAGATGGATGGCGGCAAGCAACCAGCGAACCAGCATGGCGACTCCTGCAAAGGACGCAATACGATCGTTGTATGTCTCACTCGCCCGCGCTGAAGCGCCGGGCGCCATGACTTCATTATCGACTACGGCTCAATTTACAACGCCTGCTTCGACCACAGGGTGTGGCCAACTGCACAAACCGGCAGATTCAGACCTGCTGCAAGGATGTGTCAAGCGCACGGGCGGCGACCCGATCGCGCTCGGTCGTCAGTGCGGTACGGAACACGGTTTGGCGATTGTGACCCGCCGCAGCCGGCGAATCCCACAACAATTCGATTTTCGGACGGCGACCGAACGCGCCACGCGCAAGCGACGGCGCAGCGGCCGCCCCGAGTGACGCGCCGGAGCCGCCCGGCTCGCCTGCGGCGCTGAACGCCACTGCGGGCGTGGGCGTCGGCGCGGGTCGCGCGGCTTGGCCGGCAGCCCAGCGCACGGACAATTCGCGCGCGTCGTACTGCCCCACTTTGCGGCGCTCCGCCCACACAATGACCGTGCGCGTGACCGGGTCGAGCGAAACGGCATAGCGGCCGATCGCAAACCGGCGCGCGGCGATATTGGTACGCCACAGCGCGCGCGGGCGGCAGATCCACAGCACGGCCGCATACAGCGCCGGCGCGGCCAGCAACCAGCCGTTGGACGCCGCCACCGCGTTGGCGGCGCGGCGCCAGCCGGCGCTCGCCGCGAACGCACCGACCGACCAGATTGCAAACAGGAAGCCGAGAAAAGCAAACAGACGCAACGCTTGCCGCAGCCATTGCGGCAGCGGATGAAACGGACGCTCGGCGACAGCGCGCGCGCCCGGCAGGAAAATCAGAAGGAACAGGAAGACGAGGTTGATGCACGCCCAAGGCGAGGACACCATGGCCAGCAGCGATGCGCCCGCATCCATCTGCGCCATGGAAAAGAGCCAGCGAGCGAGGAGCACGAGACCGATGGCGCGCAACGCGAAAATCGTTCCGGCGCCAGGCGCCGCGTTCGCACGCGTCTCTTTCGTTCTCGCCAAGGCATCCTCCTGTCGTCGGCGGCGCCGCAGCCAAATTTGCGGCACGGCCATTATAGGGATTTTACGGAGAGCGGCTCATTCTTAACGGCCGAAACCGCTCACTTTCGTCGGTTCATTGAAAAAAGCGCGGCGCGCTTGCAACAACGCCCCGTGGGCCGGTGGCACACGGGGCGTTGCTAGAGGCTGGCGGAGCACCGCAAAGCGCTCCTCAACCGATTCGACTCATCTGTTGCGCATGAACCGACGGCAATTAGCCGGCGTTGACTTCGCGCAGCACGGTGCGGTGCTTCTGACGCAGCAGTTCTTCGTAGGTGGCAACGTAGTTCTGCGCCATGACCTTCGACGAAAAGCGCGATTCGAACGCCTTGCGCACGTTGGCGCGCGACAGCGTGTGCAGACGCTTGACCGCGGCGACCGCGCTGATTTCGTCTTCGACGACGAAGCCCGACACGCCGTTTTCGATCACTTCCGGCACCGAACCGCGGTTAAACGCGATCGCCGGCGTACCGCACGCCATCGCTTCGATCATGACCAGACCGAAGGGCTCCGGCCAGTCGATCGGGAACACCAGTGCGTGCGCATTGCCGAGGAACTCACGCTTTTCGGCTTCGCCGATTTCGCCGATGTACTCGACGTGCGGGAGCGCCATCAGCGGCTTGATCACTTCTTCGTAATAGGCACGGTCGGCCTTGTCGATCTTGGCGGCGACCTTGAGCTTCATGCCTGCCTGGCCGGCAATGCGGATCGCGCGGTCGAGGCCCTTCTCCGGCGAGACGCGGCCGAGGAACGCGAGATAGCCCGGCTCGACGTTGTCGATCGGCGTGAGCACGTTTTCCGGCAGGCCGTGGTAGACCGTTTGCAGCCAGTTCGCCTGTTGCAGCGGAATACGCTGGTTGTCCGAAATCGACACCACCGGCACGTCGCTGAACGTATTGAAGATCGGCTGCAGTTCCGGCAGGTCGAGACGGCCGTGCAGCGTGGTCAGGAACGGCACCGGCTGGCGGGCGAACAACGAGAACGGGTAGTAGTCGATGTGGAAATGCAGCACGTCGAATTCGTCCGCGCGGCGGCGCACTTCTTCCAGAAGCAGCATGTGCGGCGCCATCACGTCACGGATGGTCGGGTCGAGGCGCAGCGCCTGCGGCCAGAAAGCTTCGAGTTTCGCGGAGGTTTGCGAATCGCCGCTCGCAAAGAGCGTGACGTCGTGGCCCTGCTCGACCAAAGCCTCGGTCAGGTAGGACACCACACGTTCCGTACCACCATACAGCTTGGGAGGAACCGCCTCGTGCAACGGAGCGATTTGAGCGATTCGCATAATGAAGAACTCCTCGTAAAAAATCAGGCAAAAGTACTGCGTTTGGTAAAAGCGACTCGCTTGCTCGCCAGGGCAGTCTGGCCGGATATGCCGGCGCGGGCCTGATTCTTTCGAGAAATCCTGCGATGGATCGCTTGGCTAGTGAGCCCAGACTGGTTGTCAGCGTCTGTGCATGTGCCGGTAAACGCACGCAAGACGCCTACGTTGACAAACTGTCAGAAATTTCGGTGGGCCTACAGAGCATGCATTATCAATGCCGGGATTCTCGCTGCACCACAACATTTCAAAGTCTTTACGTTGTTACAAAGGCGAAACACTTTGCAAACCCTTGTTTTCTAAGACAGTTCTACAGTGTCAACTGGTTTGCAGCGCAGCAACGCCAGAACGGCGCGGTAAGGTCCCGAGTCAACTTTGCCGGCAAGCATTGAAGAAATGCGGCGCCGCAGTTGAATGCAATTTGTAATTATATCCTGAATTGGTTCCGCGACCTGCGGCAACCTGACCCGCTGGCGGGTCCTGTCGCGGCAGGTTTCGAACGTCCATCGCGAGATCAATCGCGCCAAGGCCCGATAACACAGGGCGCAATCGCTTTTGCATGTTTACAATGCGAAGCATCGGCTTCGCGGCGAACCGTTTCTGACGTGGCCCGCGCTTTGCATGCACAACCCCGAACCCATCGACCTTCACGATCAATTGGAACATTTAACCGTCGCCCAGCGTAATGCCCAGGACGCAAAGCTCGCGAGCTATGCGCACCGGCCGCTCGCGTTTCTTTTCCGCTTCATTCGCCGCCATCCGCTCGCGCATGCGATCGTGCTGTGCAGCGTGTTCGCGGCCGTCGGCTGCGCGCTCGCTTCCCAGTATGCGATCAAGCATCTGATCGACGTGCTCGGCGAAGGCCGGCATCATCCCGGTCCGCTGTGGGGCGCATTCGCCATCCTCGTCGGCCTGATCGCCGCCGACAACCTGTTGTGGCGTGTCGGCGGCTGGGTCGCCGCGCATACGTTCGTCGCCGTGACCGGCGATCTGCGGCGCGACCTGTTCCAGTATTTGAGCGGCCATTCGCCGACCTATTACTCCGAGAAACAGCCGGGCATGCTAGCAAGCCGGATCACGGCCACCTCGAATGCGGTCTACACGGCGGAGAACACCACCGCCTGGAACGTGCTGCCGCCGTGCATCGCGGTGCTCGGCGCCATCGTCATGATCACCGCCGTGAATCCGCTGATGGCCGGCGGCCTGATGCTGTGCTCGGCGATTCTGTCGGTCGTGCTGTACAAGCTCGCCGGCCGCGGGTCGGCGCGCCATCACCATTTCGCCACCAAGGCGGCTTCGGTGGACGGCGAGCTGGTCGACGTGATCAGCAACATGGGCCTCGTGCGCGCTTTCGGCATGACCTTTCGCGAGCAGCAGCGTTTCGGCGCAACGGTCAAGGCCGAGATGGACGCGCGCCAGCAAAGCCTGCTGTATCTGGAAAAGCTGCGCCTGCTGCATGCCGTGATCACCGCGCTGCTGTCGGCGGGCTTGCTGGGCTGGGCGTTGCACCTGTGGGATCAAGGCCGGGCGACCTCCGGCGACATCGTGCTCGTCAGTTCGCTCGGCTTCACGATCCTGCACGGCACGCGCGACCTGGCCGTGGCGCTCGTCGATGTCACGCAACACGTGGCGCGTCTCGCGGAAGCCGTCCGGACGCTGCTCGAGCCGCACGGCATGCCGGACCGCGACGATGCGACCGAGCTGGTGCCGCAAGGCGGGCGCATCGATTTCGAAAGTGTCACGTTCGCCTATCCGCGCCGCCGCCCGATTCTCGACCATTTCGACCTGCATATCCAACCCGGCCAGCGCGTCGGCCTGATCGGCAAGTCGGGCGCGGGCAAATCCACGGTGCTGGCACTGCTGCAGCGTTTCTATGAAACCCAGGGCGGCGCGATCAAGGTGGACGGCCAGGATATCGCCACGGTCACGCAGGACAGCCTGCGCCACGCGATCGCGCTGGTGCCGCAGGACATCTCGCTGTTCCATCGCACGGTGTACGAAAACATCGCCTATGGGCGTCCGGAGGCAACCCGCGAAGAAGTGCTCACGGCCGCTCGCGAGGCGCGCTGCGCGGACTTCATCGAGGCCATGCCGGAAGGCTACGACACGATCGTCGGCGATCGGGGCGTGAAGTTGTCCGGCGGACAGCGTCAGCGGATTGCGATCGCGCGCGCGATCCTGAAGAACGCGCCGATCCTGCTGCTCGACGAAGCGACTTCGGCGCTCGACAGCGCGTCGGAAGAAGCCATTCAGAAGGCGCTCGACCGATTGATGGTCGGTCGCACCGTGGTTGCGATTGCGCACCGTCTGTCCACGCTGAACAACTTCGACCGGATCATCGTAATGAGCGCCGGCAAAGTCATCGACGACGGCAGCCCGGACGAGTTGCGCCAGCGCCCGGGCCTGTACCGCGATCTGCTCACCAAGCAGTATGGCAAAGGCACGACGCTGCATATCGGCGGCAAGAAGGTCGACGAACAACACGTGGTCTGAACCCACGCGCGCGGGCATGCTTAGAGCCGCTGTCGCAACGACAGCGCCCAGCGCCAAAAGAAAAGCCGCTCGAAGAGCGGCTTTTCTGCTTTTCACACCGCCGGTTGCCGGCGGCCCCGAACGCGCCTACCCGGCCCGAGTATCGCGTGCCTTTTTCCCCGGCACTGCGCGCGACTTCCCGCTTCGGGTGCTCTTTGCACCAGCAACGCCCTGCAGATCGCGCATGAAGTTATCGCGCCACACGGACACATTGTTCTCGCGCAACTGCACCATCATGTCGCGATGACGCGCCTGACGCTCCGCCAGCGGCATCTCTAGCGCCCTCGCGAGCGCCTCGGCCATGCCGTCGATGTCGACCGGATTGACGATCAGCGCGCCGTCCAGTTCCTGCGCGGCGCCGGCAAAACGCGACAGCACGAGCACGCCGGGATTCTCCGGGTCCTGCGCCGATACGTACTCCTTGGCGACCAGGTTCATGCCATCGCGCAAGGGCGTGACATAGCCGACGTGCGCGGTGCGAAACAGTGCGGCCAGCACCGAGCGTTCGTATTGCTTATGGATGTAGAGAATCGGCGTCCAGTCCAGTTCGGCGAAGCGCCCATTGATGCGCCCCGACTCCCCTTCCAGCTGCAAGCGGATGTCCTGATACGCGTGCATGTCGGCGCGCGTCGGCGGCGCGATCTGCAGGAACGACACCTTGTTGCGTTGCGCGGTCGCATGTTCGAGCAGCCGCTCGAAGGCGCGAAAACGCTCGACCAGTCCTTTCGAATAATCGAGCCGGTCCACGCTCATGATCAGCTTGCGCGAATGCAGCGTCGCCTTCATCGTACGCACCGGTTTGCCGCGCTCGCCCGCTTTCGCGAGTTCGGCGATCTCGTCCGGATAGACGCCGATCGGATAGGCGGCCGCGCGCAGCGTGCGACCGAATGCGTGGATCGTCAGCGGGCCTTTCGCCGATGCGTCGACGGTGCCGTTCGCCTCGTTGACGATGTAGTCGCAGAACGCACGCAAATCCGGCGCCGTCTGGAAGCCGAGCAGATCGAACGAACACAGTGCTTCGACGAGTTCGCGATGCGGCGGCACCGCCAGCAGTACCTGCGAAGCTGGAAACGGAATGTGCAGGAAAAAACCGATGCGATTCTTTACGCCCGCCGCACGCAAAGCCTGCGCAAACGGAATCAGGTGATAGTCGTGAACCCAGATCACGTCGTCTTCACGCAGCAGCGGCACGAGTTGTTGCGCGAGCCACGCATTGACGCGGCAGTAGCCCTCGAAGTCGTGCCGGTCGTATTGCAACAGGTCGGCGCGATAGTGGAACGCCGGCCACAGCGTGGCGTTCGAGAAACCCCGGTAGTACTGGTCGTAATCGCGGCGCATCAGCGCGATGGTCGCGAACGTCACCGGGCCGCGCTCCTCGACCTTGATCTGCGGCTGGCCCGAGCCGAGCACGTCGCCGCTCCAGCCAAACCACATGCCGCCGGTTTCCTTCAGCGCGTCGTACACGCCAACCGCCAGACCGCCCGCCGCCGGGCCGCCCTCCGAGATCGGCGCAACCCGGTTCGATACGATGATCAGTCGACTCATGAAGCGCGTTTCCCGATGCAGTACGTTGTTTTCTTTGAGCGATGCGGCATGGCCATCACGCCGAGCGCGCCGCCGTGACGACCGACGCCAGCCAGTCGAGCAGCGCCGGGACGGAGTCGATACGCGTTTGCGCCAGCGTCTCGCCCGGACCGACCTTGATCGACACCCCGCCGCGCTCATTGACGACGGCAAAGCCTTTCTCGTCGGTCAGATCGTCGCCGGCAAAGACCGGCTGGCGGCCGACGAAAGGCGGCTCGTCGAGGAACGCGCGCAACGCGCGGCCCTTGTCGACATCTTTGGGTTTGATTTCATAGACCATCTTGCCCGGCTGCAGCACGTAGGAGCCGGCGTAATCGGCCACCAGCCGCCCGGTTGCCTCGCGCGCCACCGGCTCGCGATCCGGCGCATTGCGATAATGCAGCGCCACGGCCGCGCCCTTGATTTCGAGCAGCATGCCGGGATTTTCGTTGACCACCTGCGCGAGCACCTGCTCCATGCGCAGGAGCCGCTCGTCATGAAAACCGATACGCTGCGTGTCGCCGTTCGCGTCGCGCCGCTCGGCGCCGTGCAGTCCGGCAATCGGCAAATCGGGCATGCCGAGAAAACCGTCGATACTGTCGATACCGCGGCCCGACACGACCGCGACCGCACCGTTGGTCAGGCTGCGCAGCTCGCTCAACAGATCGACCACGCGGGGTTCCACCAGCACGCCGTCCGGCGTGGAAGCGAGTTCGACGAGCGTACCGTCGAAATCGAAGAAAAATGCAGTCTCGCCTGGAGACAGAACAGCCGGAAGTGCTTGCATCGGTTAGTTTTGCCTTTCAGCCTTGTGCGGCCGGAAAAGTGTGCGCATCTTACCGCGCATCCATCAATTTTTCGAGAAAGTAAGGCTGGACACAAGCCTGGCCGAACGCCGCGAGCGAGCACCGTCGGCGATTGCGTTCAAAAAGAAAACAATCCGGCTTCATGCAGCTTTCAGCCGCCTGCGTCAAATTGCCTCGCAAAACGTGCGCCCGTCGGCGCTGCGCGACGCCATCAACGATTTTGCGCTACAGTCGCTGCCACACAGATCATTGCCGTTACGACCAGTTTTGCACACTATGACGGCCCGCGCGAAACGCCCGAATCGCGCAGCGCCGCTCGCGCGCGCACTGGCGCCGCCATTCAATCGAGTAACTGAACCCTGCTTTGTTCCCGATCTTCTCATTCCGGCATTCGCAAACGCACCTGGCGTCTTCACACGGGCTGCGCCGCGCGCGCCTGTTGGCGCTGACGCTCGCGTTGGGCGCGCTCGCGGCGCTTGCCGGCTGCACGCATCGCCAGGACACGTGGCAGTTGACCAATGTGACCGGCCACCTGCCGGATCTCGACTTCACGCTGACCGGCGACGATGGCCGCGCCGTCAACGGCGACTCGTTCAAGGGCCGCACCTCGCTGGTCTATTTCGGCTACACGCATTGCCCGGACGTCTGTCCTGAAACGATGGGCCGGTTGATGCAGGTGCTCGGCAAACTCGGCCCCGACGCGCAGAAGGTGCGCATTCTGTTCATCACCGTCGATCCCGCGCGCGACACGGCACAAGCCTTGCACGACTACGTCGGCGCTTTCGACTCGCAACACGCCGAAGGGCTGACCGGCACCGACTGGCAGATCGAGTCGCTCGCCAAGCGCTACCGCGTTGCCTATCAGATGGAAAAGCGCGATCCCAGCGGCAACTACGAGGTCACCCATAGTTCCGCCGTCTACGTGTTCGACAGCCAGGGGCACGCACGCCTGCTGGCCACCGACCACGACACGCCCGATGCGATCGCAGAAGACCTGCGCCGTATCATTGAAGACCGTTCCTGACCTTTCCCGAGTCCATTCATGTCGATCAAGATCAAAACGTTCGCTGCACTGAGTTGCGCCCTCGCCCTCTCGTTCGGTGTTGCCTCGACCGCGCAAGCGGCGGGCGCCAACGCGGTCAGCGCGAAAAACGCATGGGTCCGCTGGCTGCCCAACAACCTGCCCGCCGCCGGCTATGTGACGCTCGTCAACGCGAGCGACAAACCGGTCGATCTCGTCGACATCTCCAGCAACGACTACGGCGACGCAATGCTGCATCAAACGGTGTCGAACGGTTCGTCGCAGAAGATGGTGATGGTCGACAAGCTGACCGTGCCCGCGCACGGCCAGGTCGCCATCGCGCCCGGCGGCTACCACGTGATGCTCGAAGATGCGAAGCACAAGATCGCGCCGGGCGACACCGTGCACCTCACGCTCAAGTTCTCCGACGGCGAAACGCTCGACACGCCGTTCGCCGTCAAATCGCCGGCGCAGACGAAGTAACCTGCCGCGATGAATCTGCTCTACTGGCTCGATCCCTGGGAGTTTTCGCCGACCGTCGTGATCGCCTTGCTGGTGCCGGCGATCCTCTTCGTGCGCGGCGCGCGCAAGGCGAAGATGTCGGTCGCGCGGCGTATCTCCTTCTGGTTCGGGCTGGTGGCGCTGTATGTCGCGTTGCATACGCGGCTCGACTATTTCTTCGAGCATGAGTTTTTCATGCATCGCGCGCAGCACTTGGTGCTGCATCATCTCGGGCCGTTCTTCATTGCACTGTCGTATCCGGGTGCCGCGTTGCGCGCGGGTATTCCGTTCAGCTGGCGGCAACGCTTCGTGCGGCCCGCGCTCGAGACGCCGGTCGTGCGCAAGCTGCTCGACGTGGTGATGCATCCGGTCGTTGCAGTGACGCTGTTCGTCGGGCTGATTTACTTCTGGCTGATGTCGCCGATTCATTTCGTCGCGATGCTCGACTGGCGGCTGTATCGCGTGATGAACTGGAGCATGGTGATCGACGGCCTGCTGTTCTGGTGGCTCGTACTCGATCCGCGTCCCGCGCCGCCGGCGCGTTTGTCGCCCGGCAAGCGCGTGCTGGTGGTGATCGCCGCGATTCCGCCGCAGATCATTCTCGGCGCGTTCATCTTCTTCACGCCACGCGAGTTGTATCCGATCTACTCGATTTGCGGCCGTGCGTTTACATGGTTGAGCCCAATGCGCGATCAGCAGATCGGCGGGTTGCTGCTGTGGATTCCGGGTTCGATGATGAGCGTGATCGGCGCGCTGGTGGCCTTGCGTCACTGGATGCGGCTGTCGGCACGCGGACGTTTGCGCGGCGAACGGCGCGCGAAGGCGACGCACGCTTTGGCGAACGCGGCTGCAACGCCTGCGGGCAATCGCCACTGATCCCATAGTTTGCAACGGTCGCCGGAAACTCCGCGCGCGTACAACTTGCGCGGAGGATGTGCGCTGCTTCAGGCGGAACGCATCCAGACATGCGGGATGCCGTCTTCTTCGTGGACTTCCGACACCGGCGCGAAGCCGAACGCACCGTAAAAGCCTTGCAGATGGGCCTGCGCATGCAAGCGGATCGGCGTGCCCGGCCACTGCGCGCGAATATGCGTAAGCGCCCGTTCGAGCATCGCATTGCCCAAACCGATGCCGCGGAATTCCGCTGTCGTGAGCACACGGCCAATGCGGATATCCGTGTCGTCCGCATCAGGCAGCAGCACGCGCAGATAACCCGCGAGCGGCGGCCGCTTTTCACCGGGACCATAGGCCAGTAGATGCCAGGCGTCCACATCGAGCCCGTCGATATCGCCATACACGCAGTTCTGCTCGACGACGAACACCGCGCTGCGCGCCCCCAGCATCGTGTAGACCTCGATACTCGTGAGCTCGTCGAAGTATTTCCAGCGCCAGTCGAGTTGCGCGAGCCGCGTGGCGGCGCTTTGCTGCAGTTCAATCATGACAACGTTCAATAGAAAAAGGCGCACCGCACGAATAACGGTGAGGCGAGATTATGCCGCATGGCACGTCACGGCTTCGCCGCCGTGCCGGCTCAGTTGTGATGCGCGGCGCGCGCCTTCGACGCCTGTTTATGGCTGTACATCGCAGCGTCGGCCGCCGCCAGCAGATCGGCAACCGATCGGTGCAGGGCGGGATCGTACTGAATCTGCCCGACGCTATAGCGAATGTCGTAGCCACGCTGGGCTTCGGCGTTGCGCTCGTCCAGCAGTTGCGCAAGTCGGTGCGTCACTTCCTGCGTGGCGCCGCGGTCCGAATCGGTGAGCAGCACGACGAACTCGTCGCCCCCGAGCCGCCCGATCACATCGCTTTCACGCAGCGCGGTGCGCAGGACGTCGGCGAAGTTCTTCAGCGCGTGATCGCCTTCGGCGTGGCCGAGCGTGTCGTTGATCTGCTTGAAATCGTTCAGATCGAAGAACAGCAGAGACGCCGGCTTTTGCATTCGCTTGCAGACGTTGAGCGCATGTTGCGCGAGTGACTCGAACCCGCGCCGGTTCGACAGAAGCGTCAGATCGTCGAGCGTAGCCAATTGCACCGCCGCCAGTTCCTGCTCGGCCATGCGCGCCAGATCACGCAGCAATTCGCGCTCTTCTTCGTCGAGGCCGCGCGGCTTGGTGTCGATCAGACAGAGCGTGCCGAGCTTGCTGCCGTTGGGCACTGTCAGCGGGCAGCCGGCGTAGAAACGGATATTCGGGCTGTCGGTGACGAGCGGATTGTCGTGAAACCGCTCGTCCGCGAACGTGTCGGGCACCATCAGGATCTCGTCGCCAACGATGGCGTGCGCGCAGAACGACAGGTCACGCGAGGTCTCGCTCACGTTCAGGCCGACGCACGACTTGAACCACTGACGATCCGCGTCGACAAGACTCACGAGGGCGATAGGCACACCGAAGAGTCGCTTGGCGAGCCGTGTCAGGCGATCGAAGCGCTCTTCCGGCAATGTATCGAGAATATGCAGCGCACGCAGGGTGTCGAGACGGGCGCTTTCGTCAATGGGCGTCGGTGGCACATGCATGTAGTAGTCCCCAAGGCGACCGGTGTGGCCGAAGTGGCAGGCGGTTAGTGTATAGCGACATACGTCACTTGGGGCAAGACCAGAGCGCGAGAGTTCCCTCGGATTGCGTGCCCGCTGCATCCGCATTCGCGCCGATGCAGGCCGCGCCGAGCCGAGACGCCCGCGCGGCAAGGTGTGACGGCGGCTTGACTAAGAGCTTTCAAAGACCGGCTCTACGGGCCGCGCAAGACAGTCGATCAGGTTGTCGGGTCCGCATAGATGCAGCGCGCCAACGACCACCAACGTGCGCTCAGGCCGCGACAGCAAGTCCGTCAGGCGCGCCGCCCATGCGCGATTGCGCGCGTCGAGAATCGCATGCCGGATGCCTGGCAGATTGAACATCGGCGACTCGTTGGCGATGCGGTGCACGGCGGCCAGATCGCCCTCCAGCCACGCGGCATGCATGCGTTCGAGCGTGCGCTGCGGTTCATCGAGATCGGCCATCAGCAGACCGAGCGCCGCGCCGACAGCATCGAGCGGAATCGATTCGAGCGCCGCCGCCACTTCCTGCGCGGTCTCGAGATAGCGATAGGGTTTGGCCTGCGCGATCGCCGAGCGCAGCATGCGCGGCTCGACGCCTTCGACGACCTGCTGGAACAGCGTCGGCGCAACGATAAGCGCGGCCCACGGGCACAGATCGACGAGCGGCGCCAGCGGGCCTTCAACGGGCCAGGCCGCCTGAAGACGCTGCCACGCATCGGCGGATAGCAAAGGCTGCAGGCAAGCGGCTCCACCGTGGCTGGCGGCCTTCAGAAACGGGAGGATCGTCGGCGGATCAGACTCGAAGACGAGCGCCTCCGCCCAGTCATACGCTTCGGCGATCCATGGCGGTGTTCGGCGGCTCGTCGCCGGAAAGAGATGCATCGAGCCGAGCAGGCGAACCTGAGTGCCGGTGAGTTGTAGGTACATGCAACCTCGGTGTGGACAAGCAATGATGCAAAGAAGCTGGGCCGCCGTTCAACCGATCACGTGCGGCGCGGCGCACCGGCTCGCCGCGCCTCGCCAGGCCGTACGCACGGTGAAGGCGACGAACAGCAGAAAGACGATCTGCGACAGATACAGATCCATACGGATCGGGTGATGCAGCGCGAACCACGAATTGTGCGCCACATCCGTGACGATAACGGCAATGCAAAGAATCAACCCTATTGCCGGAGAGACTAGCGGCAGTAACGCGGTGACAAGATCGATGAAGAGCAGAGAAGTCCAGTAGATGCGCGTAAAGAGCGCGACGTTGCCGTAGTCCCACGAGAGGCCATGCGTCAGCATCGCCTGAAGATGCGTCCACGTGGCGCCACCCAGGCAAAGCGCGTAGATCACGCGTAAATAAAGCGAGCGGCGGACGATATCCTGCATACGTATTTCCGGCGATTTTCGAAGTGTTCAGCAAAAATAAAGCCCCGGATTGCCGGGGCCTCTCGCAGGAAATCCTTCCGCTTGATACTCACACGCGGAAGATTATTCGGCGCTTCTTTTGAACGACTCCAGTTCGCTCGTATAGCGCTCGTTTCGCACTCCATTGCTGGCGTAATACTCTTCCACTGATTTTACCCACCGGCCAATTTCGGGCACATACCAGATTGCTTTATAAGTACGCCCGGTTGCCTGAACCGGGCCGGTTTTCTGTGCATGCGTCACCATGGCCGTATCGCCCTGCTGGACCTGCACGGCCTGGGTAACGGTCTGCGTCGGCTCGATTTGCGCGGTCCAGTCCCCCTCCGCTTCGACCTTGATCGCCTGGAATTTGCCCGCCGGCACTTCGACCGCTTCCGTGTCCACGACCCGATATTGGGTGCGCCACTTCTCCAAGGCGTGCATCTTGTTGGGATGCTGTTCCGCGTAGTCGATGCTCCAGGTTTTACCCGGCGATAACGGGAACGCGAGTGGCCGGTTGACCACCATTTCGGTGCCGTTCACGCTGCGCTCGCGGCTCCAGTCCGCGCCCGCGATCAGTTCGTTCGCCGCCTGAGTCGAACCCGACGGCTTCGACGCATAGTAAATGTGCGACGACGTGGCGCGCAAAACGGTCACCTCATCGTGCGTCTGGCGCCAAACCGAAGGCGCTTTTTCAAACGTATTGACGTAAGTCCAGGTGTCGCCGGTCTTGAGGACCGGAGGCGGCGCCGACTGAGCAATGGCCAATATCGGCAAACAGACGGTCAACAGCACGGCTGCGGTTATCGTTTTTTTCATTGGTCGAGATGTAGTAGTTGTAGCGGGTTTGCATTGCCCCATTCATTCACGATGAAAAAACATCGCCATCCATTCAGGTAGATTGCAGCCATGCTTTAAATGCGCGAATGTGCATTGCCACTGTACATTATCGACAATTACCGATGGCAATCAATACTGCAAACCGAGCGCAGTTCCACTACTAAATAAATATGAAAGCCAATTAAATAAAAACGAAAGTACGCGAGAAGCGATTGGCAAACGGCATAAGGTTCAGGCGAGCGGCGCCGCGTTGGCTATGACTCGGCAGGCATGAGATTCGCGGGACCGGTTCGAGGTTGGCTGCAAGCAAGGATGGACTCGCGCTGAACCCGCTGATGATCGCGCGGGCCGACGCTGATATGTGCAGCACCAGAGGTGAGACCGCTACACATGCGTAGCGTGAGCATCTGCATCCGCGCTGACGGAGCGCGCACAAAAAAGAAAAGCCCCGACAAGTCGGGGCTTTTCTTTGCATCAACTACTGGAGGCGCGAGCCGGAGTCGAACCGGCCTAAACGGCTTTGCAGGCCGCTGCATAACCGCTTTGCTATCGCGCCGCAAGCGGACTGGAACCTAGCAACAGATTCGCAGATTCTGTCTGGCGGATAACCGGAAGGACCGGACCACCAAACAAAAAGGGAAGCACTGCTTCCCCTTATGTATGGAGCGGGAGACGAGGCTCGAACTCGCGACCTCAACCTTGGCAAGGTTGCGCTCTACCAACTGAGCTACTCCCGCATTGCACTGCTTCACAACGCGCTGCCTTTTTACTTCGCCAAACAACGCACTGCTTTAAAAATTTGGAGCGGGAGACGAGGCTCGAACTCGCGACCTCAACCTTGGCAAGGTTGCGCTCTACCAACTGAGCTACTCCCGCATTGCACTGCTTCACAACGCGCTGCCTTTTTACTTCGCCAAACAACGCACTGCTTTAAAAATTTGGAGCGGGAGACGAGGCTCGAACTCGCGACCTCAACCTTGGCAAGGTTGCGCTCTACCAACTGAGCTACTCCCGCATTGCACTGCTTCACAACGCGCTGCCTTTTTACTTCGCCAAACAACGCACTGCTTTAAAAATTTGGAGCGGGAGACGAGGCTCGAACTCGCGACCTCAACCTTGGCAAGGTTGCGCTCTACCAACTGAGCTACTCCCGCATTGTGCTGCTTTTGCCTGCTTATTACTGACTAACTGCTGCCTTGTTACTGCAACTACTCTCTTACTGCCACCGACGTTTCGAACTGCGTGCATCGGAGAAACGAGATTATGGAGAAACGACTGAAACGTGTCAACCCCCTTTTGCGAATCTCTTTTGCTGAACAGATTTCACTCATGTTGCCGCGAAGTTCGGGCACGCACCGGACGTCTTCCGCCACGGCGAGCGATCAGGCCACACCGCTCCTCTCGCGAATCTGCGGCCATGCGAGCTTCATGTAGTAGAGCATCGACCAGATCGTCAGGAACGCGGCCAGATAGATGAGCCACAGGCCCCACACGCGCGTATCGATCACCACGCCCCCACCGAACGGCAGTGGCCCATAAAACAGCAGCATGGGAATCGCGACCATCTGACAAACGGTCTTGAACTTGCCGAGAGAATTGACTGCGACGCTCTTCGACGCGCCGATCTGCGCCATCCACTCACGCAGCGCCGAAATCGCGATCTCGCGCCCGACGATCACGAGCGCAATGGCCGAATCGATTCGCGCGAGCTGCACGAGCACCAGCAACGCGGCGGTCACCATCAGCTTGTCGGCGACCGGGTCGAGAAACGCGCCGAATGCCGAAGTCTGATTCCATTTGCGCGCCAGAAAGCCGTCGAACCAGTCGGTCAACGCCGCCAGAATGAAGATCGTCGCGGCCGCCAGATTGCGGTGCGCGGGGCTCATCATCATGTCGGGCAAATAGAACACACCGACGACGAGCGGAATCAGGACGATCCGCAGCCAAGTCAGGAAAATCGGGAAATTAAACGGCATGGGCAGGCGCAGCGTCTGACGAGGGAGATGCAATTGTGCCGTGTCACAGGGCCTGCCACAAGCAAAGCGGCGCGCGGATCCTCGCGCACGCGCCGCTCGAAAGGTGCGAGCGGCCGGCCGGACCCGCCGCAATCAATGCAACTGGCGGTAAATCTGCTCCGCGAGCGCCTGCGAAATGCCTTCGACGCTCGCCAGATCGTCGACACTGGCGGCGACCACGCCGCGCAGCCCGCCAAAGCGCGCGAGCAGCCGTTGGCGCCGCTTCGCGCCCACCCCTTCGAGCTCTTCGAGCCGCGAGGTCTGGCGCGTTTTGCCGCGCTTCGCGCGCATGCCCGTGATTGCGAAGCGGTGCGCTTCGTCGCGGATCTGCGCGACCAGCATCAGCGCGGCGCTTTCCTTGCCGAGTTCGAGCGGCGCACGGCCGTCGGCGAAGATGAGCGTTTCGAGGCCGACCTTGCGTCCCTCGCCCTTCGCGACGCCGACCAGCATGCCGGTATCGAGACCCAGTTCCGTGAACACCTGGCGCGCGATTTCGACCTGACCCTTGCCGCCGTCGATCAGCACGATGGTCGGCAAGACGCCGCCCGCGGCGACCGGCTCCGCGGCGTCCGGCGCGAGCGACGGATCCGCGGCCGCGTCGTTTTGCAATTCGGCGGCCTCATCAGCGGCATTCGCGGCGGCTTGCGCCACCATCTTCTCGTAGCGGCGCGTAAGGACCTGGCGCATCGCGGCGTAATCGTCGCCGGGCGTAATGCCGGTAATGTTGTACCGGCGATATTCCGAGGACTGCATCTTGTGATGGTGATACACCACGCACGATGCCTGCGTCGCCTCGCCCATGGTGTGGCTGATGTCGAAACATTCGATGCGCAGATGCGCAAGATCGTCGCACTCCATGCCGAGCGTGTCGGTGAGCGCGCGCGTGCGGGCCTGCTGCGAGCCCTGTTCCGAGAGCAGGCGCGCGAGCGCGAGCCGCGCATTCTGCTCGGCCATGGCGAGCCAGGCGCGCCGCTGTCCTTGCGGCTGACGCAGCACGGTTACCTTGTGCCCGGCCTGCTCGATCAGCACGTCGACCAGTTCGCGTGTAGCGGGCGCGTGGCTGACCACCAGCACCGGCGGCACGCGATTGCCCAGGTAGTGCTGCGCGATGAACGCTTCGAGGACCTCGGATTCGATGCTGCCGGCCGCGCGGGCGCGGCCTTTGCGCGGCTTCGCGGGTTCGGAGTCCGATTCGGGTTCTTCGGGTTCTTCGGGTTCGCCGTCCTGTTCGTCCTGCTCGTCAGTTTCGCGCTCTTCGTCTTCCGGCGGCATATCTTGTGCGATTGCCAGCGCGTCCGCGGTAGCAGCTGATTCCGCCGCATCGTCCACGCCCGCTTCACCGAGCGAGCCAGGTGCAGCAGCCAACGCCTGGCCGTCTTCTTCCAGACCACCCTCATCCGCCGTCAACGCGCTTTCCACATGCGCCGGGAAGTACGCCTTGTCACCCAGATGCCGTCCGCCGCGCACCATCGCCAGATTCACGCACACACGCCCGCCCAGCGCGACCACCGCGAGAATATCGACGTCGCTGTCGCTGCCGACTTCGATCGCCTGCTGATGCAGCACCGTCGACAGCGAGCTCATCTGGTTACGCACCGCCGCGGCCTGCTCGAACTTCAGTTCGCTCGCGAAGGCATGCATCTTCTGCTCGAGTTCGCTCATCACTTCGCCTTGCCGGCCGAGCAGAAAGCGCGACGCGTTGGCGACGTCGCGCGCGTAATCCTCTTCGCTGATGGCCGCGACGCACGGCGCCGTACAACGGCCAATCTGATGCAGCAAACAGGGCCGCGTGCGATTGTTGAACACGGAGTCTTCGCAGGTGCGCAACTGGAACACGCGCTGCAGGATCTGGATGCTCTCGCGCACCGCCCATGCACTCGGAAACGGACCGAAGTACTGATTCTTGCGATCCACCGCGCCACGGTAATACGCCATGCGCGGAAACTTGTGCCCGGTGAGCTTGAGGTACGGATACGACTTGTCGTCGCGAAACAGAATGTTGTAGCGCGGCGCCAGCGCCTTGATCAGATTGTTTTCGAGCAGCAGCGCTTCGGCCTCGGAGCGCGTGACGGTCGTCTCGATGCGCGCAATGCGCGTCACCATCATCGCGATGCGCGGCGACAGTTGCGTCTTCGTGAAATAGCTCGAGACGCGCTTTTTCAGGTCGCGTGCCTTACCCACGTAAAGCACCGCGCCGTGCGTATCGTAATAGCGATAGACGCCGGGCAGATGCGGCAGTTGGGTGAGCACTTTTTTCGGCTCGAAAGCGTCGGTTGCTTCGGGTTCAGTCATGCAGAATCGGTTGGGTGGGACGGTCTTGCGAAGCGTTGCCCCGCGTGCCGCGCGCCTCGGCGAACCTCAATGTGCGTCGCGCGCGCAATCGTGAACGGGTGCTTTAGAATCGCCAGTTTAGAACATTCCGCGTGCGTTCGAACCCTGTTGCCCCGAATCGGACCACGCACCCGCGGCAGCCGGTCACGCCTTGACGCAGCAGGTTCAGACGGCTCGAACCGTACCGCTCCCTCCATCCGTTCCAATCCGCGACTCAGGCCATCATGTCCTCCGCCCCGCCTCTTCCCGACCACGCTGCTGACGCCTCCACGGCAATCGCTTGCGATATCTTCTGCGCGGTGATCGACAATTTCGGCGACATCGGCGTGTGCTGGCGACTTGCGCGCCAACTCGCGAGCGAACACGGCTGGCAGGTGCGCGTGTTCGTCGACGACCTGCATGCGTTTCAGAAGCTGTGCCCAGCCCTGACGCTGGAGCGCGCCCGCCAGACGGTGAGCGGCATCGTCGTCGAACACTGGCGCGAGCCGGCCCATGCGGGCGATACGCTCGAAGTGGCCGACGTCGTGATCGAAGCATTCGGCTGCGAACTGCCACCTGTCTATGTCGCCGCAATGGCCGCGCGCACGCGCACGCCCGTCTGGATCAACCTCGAATATTTGAGCGCCGAGGACTGGGTGGCGGATTTTCATTTACGGCCCTCGCCTCACCCGCGCTATGCGCTGACCAAGACTTTCTTTTTCCCCGGCTTGGGCCCGGGCACTGGCGGCGTACTGAAGGAACGGCATCTCGACGGCGCGCGCGCCGCGTTCGAGAGCTCGCCCACCGCGCGCGAAGCGTGGTGGCGTCAAGCCACCGGCCACGCGCCGCCGCCCGCCGCGGCCACCGTCGTGTCGCTGTTCGCCTATGAGAACCCCGCCGTCGACAGCCTGCTCGAACAATGGCGCGACGGCGCCAGCCCGGTCGTGCTGCTGGTGCCCGAAGGCCGCATCTCCGGGGCGCTCGCGCGCTTCTTCGACCTGCCCTCGTTCGCTGCCGGTTCGCACGCCGTGCGCGGAAACCTCAGCGCGCACGCGCTCGCCTTTACCGACCAGGCCGGCTACGACGCGCTGCTGTGGGTCAGCGACATCAATTTCGTGCGCGGCGAAGATTCGTTCGTCCGGGCTCAATGGGCCGCCAAACCGTTCGTCTGGCACATCTACCCGCAAGCCGACGACGCCCATCTGCCGAAGCTCGACGCGGCGCTCGCGCACTACGCGCGCACCCTGCCCGCCGACGCGCGCGACGCCCTTGGGCGCTTCTGGCACGCGTGGAACGGCGCGGGCCGGCCGGACTGGGCGCAATTGCAGCGCCACGCCCCGGCGCTCGAGCGCCGTGCAGGCGAATGGGCCGGCGAGCTGGCTCAAGTGGGCGACCTCGCCGGAAATCTGGCCTTGTTCGCAAAAACTCAGTTAATATAAGCGGTTATCCAACGGCCGACGACGCAAGCGCGGCCCGATCGCAGCGGCAGAATCCGGCCATTTGGCTTGACCGGCCCGTCGACCCGTATCGAAAGATGCGAGACAGTCCCCACATCAAAGTCTGAATGGCGAAAATGTCAAAAAAGGGACGTATGTTGCGGATCGGCGCCACTCGTGTACCCGCCCGCACAGGGTAAAAAGCAGGTAACGGATTGCTGGGAATGGCACAGGCCAAAGGTTGCGGCCCGAGAGCCAGTCTCCGCGGCAAGCCGGCCACGCCTTGATTCGCCCGCAACCCGCCGAGCCACTCCAGTCGGCGCGGCGCGCAGTGGGCGAAACGCCGAAGCCGCTTGCGCCGTATGCCGTTGAGCAAAAGTTGAAGCTACTTATTTCGTACAGGACAGTTTTATGAAGACCGCACAGGAACTCCGCACCGGTAACGTCGTGATGATCGGCGCAGACGCAATGGTTGTGCAAAAGGCCGAATACAACAAATCGGGCCGCAACTCCGCCGTCGTCAAGATGAAGTTCAAGAACCTGCTGACCGGCGCAGGCATGGAAAGCGTGTACAAGGCTGACGACAAGTTCGACGTCGTCGTGCTGGAACGCAAGGAAGTCACGTACTCGTACTTCGCTGACCCGATGTACGTGTTCATGGACGCCGACTACAACCAGTTCGAAGTCGAAGCCGAAATGATGGGCGACGCCCTTCATTACCTCGAAGACGGCATGGCTTGCGAAGTCGTGTTCTACAACGAGAAAGCCATCTCGGTCGAACTGCCGACCACGCTGGTCCGCGAAATCATCTATACGGAACCGGCTGTCAAGGGCGATACGTCGTCGGGCAAGGTGTTGAAGAACGCCAAGCTGACCACCGGTTTCGAACTGCAAGTGCCGCTCTTCTGCAATATCGGCGACAAGATCGAAATCGACACGCGTACGCATGAGTACCGCAGCCGCGCTTAAGCGCCCTGCTCGCCTGAATCCAGCGCCGCATCCCCGGCGCTGAGAAAAAAATGGCAAAAAAAAGCGCCCACATTGGGCGCTTTTTCTTTTTCGTGCTGCCGTGTATGGTTAAGGAAAACTTTACCGGCGATTTTCTCGGAATTGCACACCGGCGTCCCAAATTTTCCCATGATCCGCTCAGCAAACCATTGATTAGTTTAAGTAAATCATGATGGTACAGTTCATGCTTCTCTTGGGTATAGGCCAGTAAGGCTTTAATTTCTTCAACTCGGGAGATGCCACATGAATAACGACATCGCTGAAGGCAAGTGGAAGCAGATAGTCGGCAAGGCCAAGACTGCATGGGGCGAACTGACGGACGACGAATTGACCAAAGCCGAAGGCCGCGCCGACAAGCTTGCGGGTCTGATCCAGGAACGCTACGGCAAGACGCGCGAACAGGCGGAACTGGAAGTACGCCGGTTTTTCGATAGCAATCGGGATTTCTGACAGGCTGAGTGAAGGAAATACAGGTGCCCGCCCACGCTTACCAAGCTTACAAGAGGTCAGGATGGGCGCCGCAGTGTGATAACGCAAAGGACCAGAAGTACTCGAATCGAATCGCCATGCGCCTGCCTGACTGTTTAATGGTTGTACGCGCCGCAGTGCCAGACGGTGCCATCCGGCCCCTCTTGCAGCGCGCAAGACGAGTTTGGCAGCGCGACACGCAATTCGATCGGAGATACCGGCCTGCATCGCGCCTAGTGCCGCGCGCCGAATTATTGGCGCAGCGGGCTGGGGATTCCATCCATTTAAAAAATTGCGCTCGCCATGCCACACGCCCTGATTGTTGAAGACGATCCTAATAGCCTGTCAGGCCTGTCCGCCATCCTCGCCGCCGACGGCTTCTCCGTCGACACGGCGACCACCATCGCGGAGGCCCGGGCCGCCTTGACACGCTTCATTCCCGACGTCGTGCTGGTCGACCTGAACCTGCCGGACGGCAGCGGGCTCGACCTGCTGCAGCATCTGCCCGCGCATCCGCCCGGCGGCGCCTTGCCCGTGATCGTAATGACCGGCAATGCGACGGTGGAAAGCGCGATCGAAGGTTTGCGGCACGGCATCTGGGACTACCTCCTGAAGCCGGTCAACATTCCACGCTTGCGCAGTCTGCTCGCGCGCATTCCGCGGCCGTACGAACTGACCGAAGAAGTGCAGACGCTGCGCGCGTCGCTACGCCAACTCGGCCGTTTCGGTTCCATGCTCGGCCGTAGCAGCGCGATTCAGCATGTCTATGACACGATCGAGCACATTGCGCCGACTGAAGCCGCTGTGCTGATTTCCGGCGAAACCGGCACCGGCAAGCAGATGGCGGCGCGCACCATCCACGATATGAGCCGTCGCCGTAAAGGCCCGTTCGTCACGCTCGATTGCCGGACGGCCAACAGCGCGAATCGCTCGCTCGACAGTCTGCTGTTCGGCCACGAACGCGGTGCGTTCAGCGGCGCCGAGCAGCGCGAGCCGGGCCTCTTCGAGCAGGCGAGCGGCGGCACGCTGTTCATCGACGAAATCGCGGAATTGCCGCGCGATCAGCAGGAAGCGCTGTTGCGCGCGCTCGATTCGCAAACCTTCATGCGCGTCGGCGGCACGAATCAGGTCGTGACGGATTTCCGGCTGATCGCCTCGACGCGCAAGGTGCCGCGCGAGGCAGTAGCTGATGGCAGCCTGCACGCAGATCTGGCGCTGCGGCTCGAAGCGGCCGCCGTGACGCTGCCGCCGCTGCGGGAGCGCGGCGAAGATCCGGCGCTAATCGCTCAGGCGGTCGTCGACGAGCAGAATCACGAAGGAGCCACGCGCGGCACGCTGGAGGCCGCCAAGCAGATCGGGCCGAATTTTCTGCGCGAGTGTCTCACCTATGAATGGCCCGGCAATGTGCGTGAGCTGCACGACCGCGTGCGGCGCGCGTATCACGCGTCCGGCGATGTGCTGGAGTCGTTGCGCGCCGACGAAGCGGGCTCGGCAAATGGCCGCGATCTGAACGGCAGCCGTGTGCAGGTCACGGTGGGCACGCCGCTCGCGGACGTCGAGGAAATGCTGATTCGGGCCACGCTTGATGCAGTGGGCGGTACACGTCACCGGGCGGCGTCGCTTCTGGGTATCAGTCCGAAGACGCTGTACAACAAGCTGCAGCGCATGCGCTTGAACTGAGCGCTGCCTCGGCGGTTCGAGGTGGGAGCCTTGTCGATAAGGTTAAAAAAACGGCACCTTCGAGGTGCCGTTTTTCCAGCTCGCGTGTCCGTCGCTCGCGCGACTCAGGCAAACGCGCTGCGCAACAATGCCTGCGCTTGAAGATATTGAGGCTCCGCGACCAGCTTGCTCCACTTCAAGGCTTTGCCCCGCGGCCGCATGCGCTTGAGCCGCTGTTGCGATTCCTTCGACGGCGTGAAGCGCAGCGCATTCAGCACCTTTTCCGCCTCGTCCGGCTGATTACAGATCAGCACCATGTCACAGCCGGCTTGCAGCGCGGCGGTAGCGCCTTCGGTCAGCGTGCCGCCCTGGCGCGCGGCTTCCATGGAAAGATCGTCACTAAAGATCGCGCCTTCGAAGCGCAACTTGTTGCGCAGAATTTCCTGCAGCCAGATACGCGAGAAACCCGCGGGCTTCGAATCGATTTTTGGATAGACCACATGCGCGGGAATGACCGATCCCAAAGACAACCCGAGCCAGTCGTAAGGCGCTACGTCATCGCGCAGGATTTCTTCGAGCGAACGATCGTCGACCGGCATCGCGACGTGTGAATCCGCCTGCGCGAAACCGTGCCCCGGAAAGTGCTTCCCGCAATTGCTCATGCCGGCCAGCGCGAGTCCATGATTGAGGCTCTTCGCCAGCAAGGTCACCACACGCGGATCGCGGTGGAACGAGCGGTCGCCAATCACCTGCGACTGGCCGTAGTTCAGGTCGAGCACCGGTGTGAAGCTCATATCGATACCGCACGCGCGCAATTCCGCCGCGAGGATATAGCCGACGGCCGTCGTCACTTTGGTGGCGTGCAGTACATCGCTGTCCCACAACGCGCCGAGCTTGCCCATGGCCGGCAGCACCGTGAAACCGTCGGTGCGAAACCGCTGCACGCGTCCGCCCTCGTGATCGACGGCGATCAGCAGATCCTCGCGGATCGCTCGGATCGAATCGGTCAGCGCGATCAGTTGCGCGCGGCTCTCGTAGTGACGCGCGAACAGGATTACGCCGCCGGTCATGGGATGCGCAAGGCGGCGCTTGTCGTCGTCGTTCAGCGTTTTGCCGACCACGTCGAGCATCACCGGTCCGGGAATGGTTTTCATCGATTTCCGCTAGAAAAAAGCCTGGAACAAAGGAAGACGCGGCCGGCGTGCGCCGCGTTCAAAGTATTTTTTATTCGGCGGCGCCGGGTGCCGCTGCTTGCGTGGCTTCCCGTGTTTCCGCGATCACGAACGACACCGCGTAATCACGCTCGTCGCTGATCGTGACGCGCGCCGTGATACCGCGCGCGTCGAGCCATTCGGCCAGCTCACCGGATGCGACCACCATCGGTTCGCCGCTCGGCTTGTTGAGCGTTTGCAGCGCGCGCCACGTCATCGGCCAGCGCATGCCGAGGCCGATCGCTTTCGAGAACGCTTCTTTCGCAGAGAACCGGGTGGCGAGAAACGCGAGACCGCGCGCCGCCGAGCGGGCGTGCCGCGCGTGATAGACGCGCAGTTCGTCCGGCCCGAGCACCTTTTCGGCGAAGCGGCCGTTGGTGCGCGTCATGACCGCGGCCACGCGGCTGACCTGAACGATGTCTGTACCGATGCCGTAGATCGTCATGCGCGGGGCCCCTCAGGTTGCATCAGGAGCGCGCGCCGAGACGCGCGGCGACCATGATCGCCTTCATCTCGCGCACCGCATTGTCCCAGCCGGCGAAGATCGCATGCGCGACGATCGCGTGGCCGATGTTCAACTCAACGATGCCCTCGATCGCGGCAATCTGCTGGACGTTCGTGTAGTGCAGACCGTGGCCCGCGTTGACCTTGATGCCGAGCGTCGCGCCGAATTCGACGGCGCGCACCACGCGCTCGAATTCGTGCTGCTGCTCGGCGGGATCGTGGGCTTCGGCGTAACGGCCGGTATGCAATTCGATCACCGGGGCGCCGGCTTCATGCGCGGCACGAATCTGCGTTTCGTCCGGATCGATGAAGAGCGACACCCGCGAGTTCGCTTCTGCGAGCTGCCTGCAAGCGGCGCGCACGGCTTCGAACTGGCCGGCGACGTCGAGCCCGCCTTCCGTCGTCAACTCCTGGCGTTTTTCCGGCACGAGGCAAACGTCGTGCGGCTGCACTTCACACGCGATATCGAGCATTTCCTGCGTGACCGCGCATTCGAGATTCATGCGCGTTTTCAGGAGCGGGCGCAGCTTGCGCACGTCGGCATCGACGATATGACGGCGGTCTTCGCGCAGATGCAGCGTGATGACGTCCGCGCCGGCCTCTTCGGCCATCAGCGCGGCGCGGATCGGATCGGGGTAGGAAGTGCCGCGTGCGTTGCGCAGCGTGGCGACGTGATCGATGTTCACGCCCAGGTCAATCACATTCGGCGACGTAAGAAAGAAGCTCATAAGTTCTGCAAGTCGATCAGGATCTGGCGCGTCGCGAGCGGCGTGCCGCCAAGGTAAGTGTTGAGCAGAAAGCGCATCAGCGTCTTGCTTTGCGCCACGGTCTGCGCTCGATGGTAATCGTCCTGCTCCATGTCGAGCAAGGTTTGTCCGCCGATCACGGGCCATTGCGCGGGCAGATCGTCGGAAGCTTCGCGCACGCCGCGCTCCGGGTCGAACACGTAGCGGCCGTCGGCCCGCACCGCCTTGCGCGCGACGGTGCGATCCAACGCCATCGCGTAGCCGGTTTCGCGCAGCAGCACGCGCTCGAACGAACGGAGCACCTGCACGGGCGGTTCGTCGTGTGCGAGACGCGTCATTGTGACGACGTAGTGATGGAACAGTTGCGGATGCGGGTCTTCGCGCGCACAAAACTTGACCAGCAGTTCGTTGACGTAGAAGCCGCACAGCAGCGCGTCACCGGCCAGCGGCAACATGCCGCCGACCCATTCGGCGCCGGTCAGCGTGCGAACTTCGGATTTGCCCGACCATGACAGCGCGAGCGGCTGGAAGGTCTGCAACACGCCGCGCAGCGCGGAGTGCGGACGCTTCGCGCCCTTCGCGACGAGCGCGAGACGACCGTGATCGCGCGAGAGCACGTCGATGATCAGACTGGTCTCGCGATACGGATAGCTGTGGAGAACGAATGCGGGTTGCTCCGCGATCCGGTACTCGGATGCAGAGGTGCGCGGTGCGCGGCGAGGCGGCGCTTTGCGTGGTTCGCCTTCGGCGCCCTGGGCGCTTTTGGTCGATGACGTTTTTCTGGTGCTACGAGCGGGTTTGGACGCGGGTTGGGACAAATCGCGTGCCGGCGCGGCCGGCTCCGAGTCGTCCGGATCAGCGTCGGAATTCAGCGTCATCCACGCGTCATTCGTACCCATACGCACGAAGTCCGGCTTCGTTGTCGGCCCAGCCGCTCTTCACCTTGATGAAGGTTTCCAGATACACCGGACCGTCGAACAGCTTTTCCATGTCGAGGCGTGCTTCGGTGCTGATCTGCTTCAGCTTGGCGCCCTTCTGGCCGATGATCATCGCCTTGTGCGTATCGCGTTCGACCATGATGGTCGCGAAAATGCGGCGCAGGCGCCCTTCCGTTTCGAACTTGTCGATCAGCACGGTGCTCGTGTACGGCAGTTCGTCGCCGGTCCAGCGAAACACTTTTTCACGCAGAATTTCCGCGGCGAGGAAACGCTCGCTGCGATCGGTCAGGTCGTCTTCGCCGTAGATCGGCGCGCCTTCCGGCAGGAACGGCTTGACGGTCGCCATCAAACGTTTGATGTCGTCGATATTTTTCGCCGACAGCGGCACGATCTCGGCAAACTTGTGCAGCGTGCTGACCTGCTGCATGAACGGGAACAGCGAGTCTTTATCCGACACGCGATCGAGCTTGTTCGCGATCAGCAGCGTGGGCACCGACGGCGGAATCAGGTCGAGCACTTTCTGGTCGTCCGGGCCGAAGCGGCCGGCTTCGATCACGAACAGGATCGCATCCACCGAAGTCAGCGTGGACGTGACCGCGCGATTGAGCGAACGGTTCAGCGCGCCGCTGTGCTTGGTCTGAAAACCCGGCGTGTCGACGAAAATGTACTGCGCGTCTTCGAGCGTATGGATGCCCGTGATGCGATGGCGCGTGGTCTGCGCCTTGCGCGACGTGATACTGACTTTCTGGCCGACCAGCGCGTTCATCAGCGTGGACTTGCCGACGTTGGGGCGGCCGACGATCGCGACCATGCCGCAGCGAAAACCAGTGGGAGTGGGAGCGTTCATATTCGGGCTACGGCAAGTTCAGATCGACACGCAGGAATGGCGCGCCGATGGCAATCAATGGCCCGCGTCGGCGACGCGCGTTTGCACCGCGTCGGCTACGCCGGGTTCGTGTTCGGTCGGTGCCGCCGCTGCGCTCGGCGCGGGCACGGCGGGACCGGGTGTCGTCTCGCGGCCGCGGTGTTTGTCGACACTGCGGACCGCAGCGGCGTCCGGCCTGGCTTCTGGTTTTGCGTCCGGTTTGGCCTCGGCGGGTTTGGCTTCGGCGGGTTTGGCTTCGGCGGGCTTGGCTTCCGGTTTGGCTTCGGCGAGTTTCGCGTCAGCGGCCTTGGTGTCGAGCCTTTCTGAGGCTTTTTCCGCTGCGGCTTTATCTGTGGACTTGTCGCCCGCGTGAGCGGCCGTCTTCTCCGCCTTCTCCGCGCGCTCGGCTTTGTCCTGTCCGCTGTACTCCACGTGCGCGGCGCGAATCACCGCCAACGGCGCGGCTGCGGCTGTCAGCGTAGGGCGTTCGGCTGCCGGCTCCGCAGTGGCCGCCGCTCCGCGGGCCTCGCCGCGCCCGGCTGCGCGCTCGCTCTTGCGATCCGGGCTGCGCAAATCCAGCGCGGCTTGCACGCCGGTCACGCCGGGCACGATCTCCGGCTCGACATGCTTCGCCGCGCGGGCGCTTTTCGAGCGCTTGGGTTTAGCGACCATGGCGGGCGCCGCGGCCATCACTTCGTCGAGTGCCTTCTTGGCCGCCGCCTGCTCCGCCGCGCGCCGGCTCGCGCCGGAACCGGACACTTTCACTTCCAGCTTCGGCACCGTGCATTCGACTTCGAACTGCTGATTGTGCGCCGCACCATGAGTAGCGACGACGGTGTACGTCGGCAGCGCGATCTTGTGACCTTGCAGATATTCCTGGAGCAACGTCTTGGCGTCCTTGCCGAGTGTGCGCGGGTCGATGTGATCGAGAATCGGCACGTAAAGACGTTTGATGACCGTCTGGGCGGCCTCGAAGCCGCCGTCGAGGAACACCGCGCCCAGCACGGCTTCGAGCGTGTCAGCAAGGATGGAGGGCCGGCGGAAGCCACCGCTGCGCAACTCGCCTTCGCCCAGCCGCAAGCCTTCGGAAATATTGAGGGCCTGAGCGATTTCGTAAAGCGACTGCTGTTTGACCAGATTGGCCCGGACGCGCGACAGGTCGCCCTCGTCCAGCTTGCTGAAACGTTGGAACAAAAGCGCAGCCACCGCGCAATTTAGAACGGAATCGCCAAGAAACTCGAGCCGTTCGTTATGCGTGGAACTGTGACTGCGGTGCGTTAAAGCCTGGCGCAACAATTCCGCATTGCGAAATTCATAGCGCAGACGGCTTTCCAACGGAGATAGGGGCATGGGCAGAGTATAACGCGGGCGCCTGACCCGGCGAAAACGCGGGGCGGCCAGCGGAAAAAGCGTGGTGAAGCGACGTTACCGCGGAATCTTAAAGTAGCGTGATAACACGCCGCGGCTGCGTGACCTGTGTAAAGGCCAACCGCGCGGCGTGTCGTGCAATGAACGCACACGAACTCAGTTGAATGAGCCGATGCGTTTCAGATTGCTGAAGTTCATCCAGATAAAAAACGCGCGTCCGACTACATTGTTGTCCGGCGCAAAACCCCAGTAACGGCTATCCGCGCTGTTGTCGCGGTTGTCGCCCATCATGAAGTAGTTGCCCGGCGGTACCTTGCAGATCACACCGCGCGCGTTGTACGTGCAGTTGTCGCGATACGGATAATCTTCCGCGCCGACGATGAACGGCGGCACCGCAGGATTGTTCAGGATTGCGTTCTTGCGGCCATCGAGATCTTCTTCGAACTGCTTCGCGTAACCCATGCGTTCGTCGTCGAGGTAATCGGGCAGCGGCGTTTCCGGCACCGGCTTGCCGTTGATCGTGAGCTGCTTGTCCTGATACGCGACCGTGTCGCCAGGCAGACCGATCACGCGCTTGATGTAGTCGACGGATTCGTCTTTCGGGTAGCGGAACACCACCACGTCGCCGCGTTGGAGCGGACGGCCTGCGGTGATCTTCGTGTTGGTGATCGGCAGACGGATGCCGTAGTCGAATTTATTGACGAGAATGAAGTCGCCCACCAGCAGCGTCGGCACCATCGAACCCGACGGAATCTTGAACGGCTCGACCACGAACGAGCGCACCACGAAAACCACCAGAATTACCGGGAAAAAGCTCGCCGAATATTCGAGCCACCACGGTTGGCGCAACTTGTCGTCACGCAAACGGGCGCGCGTTTGCGCCGCGTTCTCGTCGGCGAAACGCTCGCCGACGCGTGCCTGCTGGCGGTCGAACTCGGCGACCGCGGCTTCCGCCGCGCGGCGCCGTTGCGGCATGAAAACCAGTTTGTCTGCGACCCATGCGACGCCCGTCAAAATGACGAGCACAAAAAGAATCAGCGCAAAATTCATAGGGTTCCGTTGTTCGTCTTATTTGTCTTCGACACGCAGGATAGCGAGGAAAGCCTCTTGCGGAATCTCGACCGATCCCACTTGCTTCATTCGCTTCTTGCCTGCCTTTTGCTTTTCCAGCAGCTTCTTTTTACGTGAAATGTCGCCGCCGTAGCATTTTGCCAGCACGTTCTTACGCAACGCTTTAATGTTTTCGCGCGCAATGATGTTCGCGCCGATCGTGGCCTGAATCGCCACGTCGTACATTTGACGCGGAATCAGTTCACGCATTTTCGCCGCGACTTCGCGGCCGCGATACTGGCTTTGCGAACGGTGCACGATGACCGACAGCGCGTCGACCTTGTCGCCGTTGATCAGCATGTCGACCTTCACCACGTCTGCCGCGCGATATTCCTTGAACTCGTAATCCATCGACGCATAGCCGCGCGAAATCGACTTCAGACGATCGAAGAAATCGAGCACGACTTCGCCCATCGGAATTTCGTAGGTCAACTGCACCTGACGGCCGTGATACTGCATGTTGATCTGCGTGCCGCGCTTTTGCGTGCACAGCGTGATCACCGAGCCGACGTAGTCTTGCGGCATGTACAGATTCACGGTGACGATCGGTTCGCGCACCTCTTCGATCTTCGACGGCTCCGGCATCTTGGCCGGATTCTCGACCATGAGAATCGTGCCGTCGCGCTGCAGGACTTCGTACACCACGGTCGGCGCCGTGGTGATCAGGTCCATGTCGAATTCGCGCTCGAGACGTTCCTGCACGATCTCCATATGCAGCAGGCCGAGGAAGCCGCAACGGAAACCGAAGCCGAGCGCCTGCGACACTTCCGGCTCGTACATCAGCGAGGCGTCGTTGAGCTTCAGCTTTTCGAGCGAATCACGCAACGCGTCGTACTGGTTGGCTTCGACCGGATAGAGGCCGGCGAACACCTGCGGCTTGACCTCCTTGAATCCGGGCAGCGGCTCGGCGGCCGGACGGTTCACCAGCGTGACGGTGTCGCCCACCTTCGCAGCAGCCAATTCCTTGATGCCGGCGATGATGAAGCCCACCTGCCCGGCCGACAGCGATTCGAGATTCTTCGACTTCGGCGTGAACACGCCGATGTGCTCGACCGGATACTGCGCGCCGGTCGCCATCATGCGGATCTTGTCCTTGGGACGCAGCGTGCCGTTGACGATACGCACCAGCATCACAACGCCGACATAGTTGTCGAACCACGAGTCGATGATCAGCGCTTGCAGCGGCGCTTCCGGATCGCCCTTGGGCGGCGGCACTTTGGCGATCAGTGCTTCGAGCACGTCTTCCACGCCGAGGCCCGTCTTTGCGCTGCAATGCGTGGCGTCGGTTGCGTCGATGCCGATCACGTCTTCGATTTCGGCGATCGCATTTTCGGGGTTCGCCGCCGGCAGATCGATCTTGTTGAGCACCGGAATCACGTCCACGCCGAGCTCGATCGCCGTGTAGCAGTTCGCCACGGTTTGCGCTTCCACGCCCTGGCTCGCGTCGACGACCAGCAACGCGCCTTCGCATGCGGACAGCGAGCGGCTGACTTCGTACGAGAAGTCGACGTGGCCCGGCGTGTCAATCATGTTCAGGTTGTAGACCTGCCCGTCACGGGCCTTGTACGTCAGTGCGGCGGTCTGTGCCTTGATGGTGATGCCGCGCTCGCGTTCGAGATCCATCGAATCGAGCACTTGAGATTCCATCTCGCGGTCGGACAGGCCGCCGCAAATCTGGATGATGCGATCGGCGAGCGTCGACTTGCCATGGTCGATGTGCGCAATGATCGAGAAGTTACGAATATGATCCATTCAGTGCCGATCAAGCAAAAAAGGCGCGCTCGGACAATAGCGGAGCACGCCTTGTAAGTAGGTGAAAAACCTATCTATTTTAGCCGAAAAGGCCGTCGCCCGGCGCATCTTGCGAAGCTCAGGCGGAAAAGACAGCTCGGCAACCCTGTTGCATGGGACCAGAGCACGGCGCTGCGGCGCCCACTCGGGTTGACAGGAAAGACGTGAAACTCGGTGTGAGCAGCGCGGCGTCGATGCCGCACTCAGAACCCCTTGCGAAAACTCAGGAGGCCGCCGCGACCCGCATGGCGAGAGCGGCGCGAACCCGCGCTACGTCGAGGTGATAGTGACACAGCTCGACGCCGTCACAGACCAGAACTGGCACCAGTTCGTTGTAACGGGCTTCCAGCAAGGGATCCGCGTCGACGTCGACAATTTCGACCTGCGCGCCGAATTCGGCCAGCAAGGGCGCGAGCGCGGCACGCATGTCATCGCAAAGATGGCACCACGCGCGCCCGTAGAGCGTGAGCAGCGCCGTCTTTGTCATTTCTGCGCGCTGCGCGGGCGGACCGGCACGAACTGCGTGTTCTCGCCGCGGCGAACCAGCAGCGCGACCATCTTCTGCGAATCGAGATGCGAACTCACGTCGTCGAACTGCTTTGCGCTCGTGATGTCGGTATCGCCCACCCGCAGAATGATGTCGCCCTTTTGCAGGCCCACGCGCGCTGCGGGACCGTCCACGGCGTCGATCTGCACGCCGCTGTGCAGCTTCAGCGCCTTCAACTGCTCGGCAGGGATATCGCTGACCGCCACACCCAGCACGTTCGTGGCGCGCTGTTTGGGCGGCTGCGGCTTCTTCTGATCCGCCTTGGTTGCCTTATCCGGCTGCATCTCGGCGATCGTCACCGGCAGATCGCGCGTCTGGCCCTTGCGCCAGATCGTGATCGTCGACTTCGTACCCGGCTTCGTGTCGCCAACCATGCGTGGCAGGTCGGTTGCCGTGTCGACCGAATGGCCGTTGAATTTCAGGATGATATCGCCCGGCTGCACACCCGCCTTATCCGCCGGGCCGCCCGGCTCGACGCTGCTGACCAGCGCGCCCTGCGCCTTCGGCAGACCAAGCGATTCGGCGACGTCTTTGGTCACTTCGCCGATCGCCACCGCAATCCGGCCGCGCACCACCTTGCCCGAGGCCTTCAACTGATCGGCCACGCGCATCGCCTCGTCGATCGGAATCGCGAACGAAATGCCCATGAAACCGCCGGTGCGGCTGTAAATCTGCGAATTGATGCCGATCACCTCGCCCTGCATGTTGATCAGCGGACCGCCCGAGTTGCCTGGGTTGACGGCCACGTCGGTCTGGATGAACGGCAGATAGTCGCCCGTATCGCGCCCCTTGGCGCTGACAATACCGGCCGTCACCGTGTTCTCGAGCCCGAACGGCGAGCCGATCGCGACCACCCACTCGCCGACGCGAACCTTGTTCGAGTCGCCGATCGTGATGGTCGGCAGATTGGCGGCGCTGATTTTGACGACGGCGACGTCGGTGCGATCGTCCACGCCGATCAGCTTTGCCTTGAATTCGCGCTTGTCGGTGAGCGTGACATAAATGGTGTCCGCGTCGTCGATGACGTGCGCGTTTGTCATCACGTAGCCGTCCGCCGACAGGATAAAGCCCGAGCCCACGCCGCTGTTCTGCTCGGGATCGCTGCTATCCGGCGTGTCCTGGCTGCCGCCACTGCCGCCGTTATCACCGCCGCGGGGCGCCCCCGGCGAACCCGGCGATTGCGGTGACTGCGGCAACGGAATGCCAAAGAAGCGCCGGAAAAACTCCGACATGTCGCCGTCGTCCATACCCGGCGGCAAACCGCTGCGGGCACCGCTGCTGGACACGCGAGTGGTGGTGCGGATGTTGACGACCGCCGGGCCGACTTTGTCGACCAGATCAGTGAAGTCGGGCAGATTGGCGGCGGGAGCCGCCGACGCCGTATGCGGCACGAGCGGCAAACACGCCGCTACTACCGCGGCCGCGAGGAATTTGCGCACCGAGAAAGTCGTCATATCGTAGCAAGCCGAGGGATTCAGGATTCGGGGGGTTACTTCGGAGCTTTGTATTCTATGGCAGCCGCGAATTGCTGCAATGTGGTCTGGGGCACTTCACCCAGCAGAGTAATCCAGAAGTCGCCGCGACGCTTGACGAGCACGTGCGTCGCGCCGCTGCTGCCCGCGCCTTCCTTGCGCGTGTTGTTCTCGACCGGCTCGACGAACACCGAAATGGCCGCGAGGCCGTCGGAGAACACCGCCTGGTCCACTGGAATGGTCGGCTGGCCGGCGTCACGCGCGGCCATGGGACGGCGTAGTTCACGAATCTTGCGGAAACCCGGCACGGTCGGCGTGATCTGCCAGCCTTGCGCGGCCATGTCCACCGGCTCGACCGGCGGGCGCACCACGGTCCAGCCCGCCGTATTACGAATACCGTTGACGATGCCGGCCTTATCGACCGGCACGCCGATGCGAATCTGCGAAAACGACAGTTGCTCGAGCACCTGACCGCTCGGGTCGAGTGTCTGGGCACGCAGCAGCAGGCCGGTTTTCTTGTCGGCCCACAACTTGTAGGCAAAGCGATAGGCGTCTTTCGGGTCGAGCTCGATCACCTGGCTGTCGACGCCCGCGACGCGGTCGTCACCCAGCAGTTTGGGCTCGTAGACCGATAGCACCTGTTCGCCGCTCACGGCCAGTAGCGCCGGGAACGAATCCTTGTTCTGACGTTTCTCGACGACGCACAGGTGCCGCTCCGGCACGAACGTGTAGAGCTCCTCGTTATGACGCAGCATTTTGCGCGGCTTGCCGTCGAGGCTCTCGAGCTGCTCGAATTCGCCATCCGCGCGGGTCGCGTAGTGCGCGATCCGCGACGTTTGAACGAAATTGCCGCGTTGGTAGACGAATGCGCCCTCGTAATTTTGCTGCTGTGCGGCTTGATGGATGCGATCGAGCAGATCCGCGGCCGTGCGACGGGCGACGAGCGGATCGTCGGTTTGCGCAAAGACCCGCGGTGTAGCGGACAACAACACGGCTGCGCAGAACAGAAATGCCGGCAGCCGCCCCCAGATAGTCGTTTTATTCAACCGCGGAGTCTGCATCAAACTATTGGCCTTGCGTAGAAACGGCGGCAGCGCGAATCAGCGGCATCGAGCCCGGCATGACCGGCTGTTGCGCGAATTGCTGGTGAGCTTCCAGATACTGGTCGAGACTGGCGTCACGAATGATATTCGCGTCTTGTACGATCGGCTGAACGGTAGCCGCCGGCACCGAAGCCATGGCCACGCGTTGCAGCGTATCGCCATGCGACTGGACCGACGCGAGTTGCGCCGTGCCCGGGCCGCCCGGCACGCCTTGCAGTTGCGGCACGACGATCCACGTCAGCGTGGCGGCAGCGGCCGCGACGGCAAAGGCCGGCACGACACGGCGGCGCAGCGCCAGCAAACGACGCGCAACCGGCATGGCGGCGGGCGCCAGCACGTGCGGCTCGTTGTCGAAGCGCGCGGCAAAACCGCTCAGGAACGCGCTGCTCGCGGCCGGACTCACCGCCAGATCGTCAGAACGCAAAGCGTCGCCGATCAGGTGATAGCTCGACCAGGCGGCGCGATCCTGGCCGTCTAGCCCGGAAAGAAACGCGTCCAGATTCAGATGCTCTTCGCCGACCAGCTCACCGTCGACAAAAGCGGACATGCGCTCGCTGCGCGAGCTGGCTTGCGATTGCATCGAGACCGACCCCATGATGCTCCCCATCTTACAAATACCTCGTAGTGACACCACTAATCCAGATATTGCACCCGCGCCCCGCCCGGCCGGCTGGTGGTTTACCAGCGCTTGCCTTCAGGTGTGTCAAGTAACGGACGCAATTTTGCCGCAATGGCTTCGCGAGCGCGGAAGATTCGTGATCTGACCGTGCCGATTGGGCACCCCATCATCTCAGCGATTTCCTCATAGCTCAAACCTTCAATTTCACGAAGAGTAATGGCGGTGCGCAACTCTTCCGGTAAAACCGCCATCGCAGCATTGACCGTCTCAGCGATCTGCTTGCTCATCAACATCGACTCAGGCGTGTTGATATCCCTTAGTTGGTCCGCGTCCGAGAAAGTTTCAGCTTCTTCAGCATCTGCTTCGGTCGAGGTCGGCGCGCGCCGCCCTTGGGTCGCAAGGTAGTTCTTTGCCGTGTTGACGGCAATCCGGTACAACCACGTATAAAAAGCCGATTCCCCGCGAAATTGCGGCAGCGCCCGATACGCCTTGATAAAGGCGTCCTGGGCGACGTCTTCCACCTCGGCGGGGTCCCGCACGAGGCGCGAGATCAGCCGGAGAATCTTGCGGTGGTATTTGGAGACCAGAAGCTCGAACGCGGCCTTGTCGCCCTTCTGGACGCGCTCGACCAGCACCTGATCAATTTCTTTTTCGCTCACCTGATAAATCCGTTAACTATAGGGCGCATGGCGGGGCACCATTGTAGCGTCCCCATCAACTGGGTACGTTACGCCGGTAACAGCGGTTACAGTCGTTACAGTCAGGCGCCGGCGCCACGCCGGCCCAGTACGGCCAGTTCGCGGAAGACGGGTGCCGGGAGAGTGTCGGCGGCAAGCAGGAGCGTGCGCGGGCCGCCCTGATCCGGCATGACTGCCAGAATCAGCAGGCGACCACTCCACTGCGAACAGCCGGCAATACGTCCGTGCGCCAGCAGTGCGCCTGTTCGGCCCCAAACGGACAAGCCGTCCGCCCCGATTTTCAGCGCGACGGGCTGCGCGCGCCCATAGCGGAGCGCGCAAAGCGTGAGCCACGCCCATACCGCGAGCGTCAACGGAACCGCCTGCCCGGCGCCCAGATGCGACGCGAGGCAAGCGAAGACGGCAGACGTCGCCGCCAGAATGAACACCGCCAGCGCAGCCCATATGGCAACGGAGCGCCGCAGCGCAATCCGCTGCGGCGCTCCGTCGGGCGTTGCCGGTTCAGGGGAAAGCGCCGGCACAACCGGCGCCGTCGACTGGCGCATCACCAACTATCAGGCGATCAGGCGCGCTTGAAGACCAGCGTGCCATTCGTGCCGCCGAACCCAAACGAGTTCTTCAGCGCGACGTCGATCTTCATTTCCCGCGCGGTATTAGCGCAGTAATCCAGATCGCAGGCCGGATCCTGGTTGAAGATGTTGATGGTCGGCGGCGACACCTGATGATGCACGGCCAGCACGGTGAACACCGACTCCAGACCGCCGGCGCCACCCAGCAGGTGCCCCGTCATCGACTTGGTCGAATTCACGACCATGTCTTTGGCGTGATCGCCGAAAGCGCGCTTGATGCCGGTGGTTTCGGCCAGATCGCCGAGCGGGGTGGACGTGCCGTGCGCGTTCAGGTAATTCACCTGGTCGGCATTGACACCCGCGTTCTTCATCGCGGCCAGCATGCAGCGGCGAGCGCCGTCGCCGTCTTCCAGCGGCGCAGTCATGTGATAAGCGTCGCCGCTCATCCCATAGCCGCTGACTTCGGCGTAAATCTTCGCGCCGCGTGCCTTCGCGTGCTCGTATTCTTCGAGCACCATGACGCCGGCACCCTCGCCCAGCACGAACCCGTCACGGTCCTTGTCCCACGGACGGCTCGCCGTTGCCGGATCGTCATTGCGTTGCGACAGCGCACGCGCCGCCGCAAAGCCGCCGACACCGAGCGGCGATACAGTCGATTCCGCGCCGCCGGCGATCATCACGTCGGCGTCACCGTATTCGATCAGGCGCGAAGCCTCGCCGATACAGTGCAGGCCCGTGGTACAGGCCGTGACGATAGCCAGATTCGGTCCCTTGATGCCGAATTTGATCGACAGGTGGCCGGAAATCATGTTGATGATCGACGCCGGCACGAAGAACGGCGAAATACGGCGTGGGCCGCGATTGAGTAGTTCGGTTTGCGTCACTTCGATCATCGGCAAGCCGCCGATGCCCGAACCGACCACTACACCGATACGCTCCGAATTCTCGTCGGTGACTTCGAGGCCGCTGTCCTGCATCGCCTGGATGCCTGCAGCCACGCCGTAATGGATGAATGTATCCATGTGGCGCGCTTCCTTACCGGGGATGTAGTCCTCGATATTGAAGCCCTTCACCTCGCCGGCAAAACGAGTCGAAAAGTTCGACGCATCGAACTTCGTGATATTGGCAATACCCGACTTGCCGGCGACCAGATTGGCCCAGCCGTCGGCAACATTATTGCCAACAGGCGAAATCAGCCCCAGGCCTGTAACAACAACACGACGGCGGCTCACGGTAACCCCTTTTTCATAGATGACAAAAGCAAAAGCCACAGCGGCCACAGGAACCTGCCCTGTATGCCCTGTGGCTGTTTAACTCGGCAATCGCGCGAAAAATTGCGCAGTCAACATCGCTCGCTCCTGCTTGGCAAAACGCGTGGCAAAAAACGCCAACCCTGCTGGCGTCGGCAACCGACACGGCAGGGCGTCATACGCCGCCAACGCAGAAACGCGGGCGCGAATGACCTTAGGCCTTGACGTTCGCGCGAGCGTAGTCGATCGCTTGCTGAACGGTGGTGATCTTCTCGGCTTCTTCATCCGGAATTTCCATGCCGAACTCGTCTTCGAGGGCCATCACGAGTTCAACGGTGTCGAGCGAGTCGGCGCCGAGGTCGTTCACGAACGAAGCTTCGTTCTTGATCTCAGCTTCTGCAACGCCCAGTTGTTCTGCGACGATCTTCTTGACGCGCTGTTCGATATTGTCCATTACCCCTCCAAGGGAAAAGAAGTTCAAAAATACAGGTGCGCGCATTTTATCAGGTTTGACCCGGCAAAAAAGCGGCGCATCGGGTGGCTGTCAAGGCATGCGCCTTACGCATTTACAAACGCATCAAGGCGCGGATAGTAACCGAATTTGGTTACGACATGTACATCCCACCGTTTACGTGCAATGTCGTGCCGGTGATATAGCCCGCGTGTGGCGACGCCAGAAACGCCACGGCGTGCGCAATATCTTCCGGGCTGCCGAGACGGCCCAGCGGAATCTGCGTCTTCAGCGCCGTTTGCTGCTCTTCCGGCAACGTCTTGGTCATGTCGGTATCGATGAAGCCCGGCGCGACACAATTCACCGTGATGCCGCGGCTGCCGATCTCGCGTGCGAGCGCACGCGTCATGCCCGCCACGCCCGCTTTCGCAGCGGCGTAGTTGACTTGCCCCGGGTTGCCGGCCGAGCCGACCACCGACGTGATGTTGATGATGCGGCCGCCCTTCGCCTTCATCATGGGGCGCAGCACCGCGCGCGACAGCCGGAACACCGACTTGAGGTTGGTGTCGATCACCGCGTCCCAATCGTCGTCCTTCATGCGCATGGCGAGTTGGTCCTGCGTGATGCCGGCGTTATTCACCAGTACGTGCAGCGCGCCGAATTCCTTCACCGTGCCGTCGATCAGCGCTTCCGCCGCGGCCGCGTCGTTCACGTTGAGCACCGCGCCGCGGCCGTTCACGCCAGCGGCGTTAAACGCTTCGCTGATTGCGGCTGCGCCGCTTTCGCTGGTCGCCGTGCCGATTACCGTCGCGCCCTGGCGCGCCAGTTCCATGGCGATCGCCCGGCCAATACCGCGCGAAGCGCCGGTCACGATTGCGATCTGCTTGTCGAGAGTCTTTTCCATCTGTCAGTCCGGATGCCCTTCGGAGGGCTGATTGATTCTTGATGCGATGATCTGACGCTCTCGCGCAGCGCGTGCTGTCAGCGCAAGGCACGCGCGGCGCAGTGCTCAGCCAGCCGTCACGAGTTTGAGCGTCTCTTCGAGCGAAGCCGGATCGAAGATCGAAGCGCCGACCAGATTACCGTCGATACGCTTGGTCAAACCCGCAAGGACCTTGCCCGGACCGCATTCGATCACGTGCGTGACGCCCTGAGCGGACATGGCCTGAACGCTTTCCACCCAGCGCACCGCACCGGCAGCCTGGCGCACCAACGCGTCCTTGATCCCGGCCGGTTCGTTGACCACGGCAACGTCCACGTTGTTGATGACCGGAATGGCAGGCACCTGCACGTCGACACTCGCCAGATACTCGCGCAATTGATCCGACGCGGGCTTGAGCAGCGACGAGTGAAACGGCGCCGAGACCGGCAGCGGCAACGCGCGCTTGGCGCCCTTAGCCTTCGCGACTTCGCAGGCCTTTTCGACCGCGGCCTTGTGGCCCGCAATCACGACCTGCGCCGGCGCATTGAAATTGACTGCTTCGACGACGCCCGCAACCGACGCTTCAGCGCACACCGCGCGCACCGTGTCGTCGTCGAGGCCGAGAATCGCGGCCATACCGCCTTCACCGACCGGCACCGCCGTTTGCATGGCTTGCGCGCGAAAACGCACGAGCGGCACGGCATCGCGAAACGCGAGCGCACCCGCCGCGACCAGCGCGGTGTATTCACCCAGGCTGTGACCCGCGACGATCGCCGGCTTCGGGCCGCCAGCCTGCAACCACGCGCGATACATGGCGTAGGAGGCGGTCAGCATGACAGGCTGGGTGTTGGTGGTGAGGTTCAGATCTTCGGCCGGGCCTTCGGCGATCAGCTTGCCGAGGTCCTGATTGAGCGCGTCGGAGGCTTCCTGAACCGTCTCACGCACGACCGCGTGATCGGCGAACGCGTTGAGCATGCCGACCGACTGCGATCCTTGCCCAGGAAAAACGAACGCAAATTTCATATCGTCCCCAAAATCGATGTTGTCAGATGTGGGTGGCGCGCCCGGTTGACGGCGAGCGCGCTCAAGCGTAGCCGAGCGCCGTGAAGCGCGCTCGCCATAGCGTCGCCGCTATCAGTAGCGGATAACCGAAGCGCCCCACGTGAAGCCGCCGCCGACGCCTTCGATCAGCACGTTCTGGCCGCGTTTGATGCGGCCGTCGCGCACGGCGACGTCGAATGCGAGCGGAATGGACGCAGCCGACGTATTGCCGTGCTCGCCCACCGTGACGACCATGCGTTCCTGCGGCAAGCCGAGCTTGCGGCAGGTGCTTTGCATGATGCGGATATTCGCCTGATGCGGAATCAGCCAGTCGACCTGCTCAGCCGACAGATTGGCTTTCTCGAGCGCTTCGACCGCGACCTTTTCGAGCACATTGACGGCAAGCTTGAACACGGCCTGTCCGTCCATATGCAGAAACGCGCTGCCGGCCACTACACCGCCGTTCACGTTGCCCGGCGTGCAGAGAATGTTCGAATGGCTGCCGTCCGCGTGCAGCGCGCTCGCGAGCACGCCCGGTTCTTCGGATGCCTGCAGGATCACCGCGCCCGCGCCGTCGCCGAACAGCACGCAGGTGGTGCGGTCTTTGAAGTCGAGAATGCGCGAGAAAGTTTCCGCGCCGATCACAAGCGCCGTACGATGCTGGCCGCTGCGAATGAAGCTGTCCGCCGTCGCCACCGCATAGGCAAAACCGGAACAGACGGCCTGCACGTCGAAGGCCGCGCCGTGGTTCTTGATGCCGAGCTTGTTCTGCAACAGGCACGCCGTGCTCGGAAATACGAAGTCCGGCGTGGACGTGGCGACGATGATCAGATCGATGGACTGCGGGTCGATATCTGCCGCTTCGATCGCACGCTGCGAAGCGATGAACGCCAGATCGCTGGTCGTGACATCAGGTTCCGCGAAGTGGCGAGCATGGATGCCCGTGCGGGCGACGATCCACTCGTCGCTCGTCTCGACGCCCTGCTTGGCGAGACGTTCGGCCAGATCCTGATTGGTGACGCGGTTGGGCGGCAGGTAGCTGCCGGTGCCCAGCACGCGGGAATAAATTGTCGATTGAGCCATTATGCCTTCGAGGATTGCGCAGCGTAGGGCTCGGCTGGCTGGCCTGCGATCGGGCTTGCGTGACCCGCACCGCTCGCGTCGCGCGCTGCCTGCTCGAGAGAACCCGCGTTCTCTTCCATCGCACGCGCAAGGCGTTCCAGCACGCCGTTTTTGACGGCATCATACCCGCGTTTGATAGCCCACTCAAACGCGTAGGCATCCGCCGAACCGTGGCTTTTTATCACCAGCCCGCGCAGGCCGAGCAACGCGGCACCATTGTATTGCCGATGATCGACGCGTTTCTTGAAGCGCATCAATACCGGCAATGCGAGCACCGCCATCACCTTGGTCAGCCACGAACGGCCAAACTCTTCCTTGATGATGTTGGACAGCATCTGCGCGAGGCCCTCCGACGTCTTCAGCGCGACATTGCCGACAAAACCGTCGCAGACGATTACGTCGACCGTGCCTTTGAAGATATCGTTGCCTTCAACGTTACCGTGAAAGTTAAGTGTACTCGCGCGCAGCAATTCGCCGGCACGTTTGATGGTGTCGTTGCCCTTGATGACTTCTTCGCCGATATTGAGCAGACCGATGGTGGGCCGCTCCTTACCCTCGAGCGCCGACACGAGCGCGTGCCCCATCTCCGCGAACTGCAGCAGATGCTGAGGTTCACAGTCGACGTTGGCGCCCAGGTCGAGCATCATCGTGTAGCCATTGGGATTGGGCAGTGCCGACGCGATAGCCGGGCGTTCGATGCCCGACAGCGTTTTCAGCACATAGCGCGAGACCGCCATCAGCGCGCCGGTGTTGCCGGCGGAAATGCAGGCTTGCGCCTCGCCTTCCTTGACGCGGTTCAGCGCCACGCGCATGGAGGAATCTTTTTTCTTGCGCAGCGCGACTTCGACCGGATCGTCCATGGCGACGATCTCGGACGCGGGTACGACGGTCAGCGCCGGCAGGTCCTGAGCCTTCAACTTCTTCAGCTGCGCACGAATCGCACTTTCAATGCCGACGAGCAGCAACTGCGCATCGGGATGCGAACGAACGAAGTTGACGGCAGCGGGAACGGTCACGGACGGGCCGTGGTCGCCTCCCATGCAATCTATCGTGAGCTTTACTGTCATGGAGTGCGACGAATTTCAGGCGCCCTGCATGGGACCGCGGTAGGCGCTAAATTGCCAGCTGCGATCGACACAAAAAAGCGGCAATTGAATGCCGCTTTTTTGCCGAGCCGGGAAAATGTCAAGCGAGCCGATCGCCACGCGAAACGCCAAGGGGCGACACGCAGAGAAACAGGCGGCGAAACGATTAATCGTTCTTCGTCTTGACAACTTTCTTGCCACGATAGTAGCCGTTCGGGCTAACGTGGTGACGCAGATGCACTTCGCCCGTGCTCGGTTCCACGGCCAGCGGCGCTGCCGTCAGGAAATCGTGCGAACGGTGCATGCCGCGCTTCGACGGCGACTTCTTGTTTTGCTGAACTGCCATGACTAACTCCTAAAAATTTTTCGGATTCTAACACAGCCCGACTCGGTGTCCGCCACTGGCCGAGTGGCCAATGCGCCCGCGTCGCGCTCCAATGCAACTGTTCAGTGCTTCTTGTCGCCCGGCTCACCGCGCTTGAGACTCTGGAGCGCCGCAAACGGATTGGGCCGCTCGGGCTCACCGCCCTCATCAGCCTCGTCCAGTGCGCCCTCGTCGCCCTTGCCTTCAGTACCGGCCACACCAGAGACGAGACTCTCGTGCACTTCGGGACAGACCTCATGCTTGGGCACGAGCGGCAAGGAAAGCAGCAACTCTTCTTCGATCAAGTCGATGAGATCGAAATGGTTCGAGCCCACGATCACTTCGACTTCATCCTCGTCGAGCGGAAACTCTTCGGCTTCCGCCTCAGTGTTGACGATCCGGTAAGTTGCATCGACGTTGAATGCCTGCAAGTACGGTGTCATGCACCGCTGACATTCGAGCCATGCGGCGCCGTGAATCGCCATCCTCAAATAAGGCTGGGGACCCTCGGTGCCGTCGTCCTGCAATTCCGGCTGCGTCGTTCCTTCGGCTTGCCAGGTGAACGCGGTATCGCGGTCTGGCGCTTCTGCCGGGACTTCGTTTAACATGCGCGGCAGTTGCGAGACGCGCACGACACCCGCGGCCTGACGCGCACTCCGCGCAAATTCGAACAGATCGAGATTATGCGGGTCGGACAGACCTGCAGGGTTGCCAGGATGTTGAGTCATGTGCGCTCCTGCTTCGGCAAGGGTTTCGCCGGGGTATAAACCGCGGGGTATAACCGCGGGGTACAACCGGTTTGCGAGACAACCTGAAAGACCCGCGAGTTGTACGCCACGCCTGCAAGTCCGCTTGCACGCCTGACACACACCGAGGCCCGCCTAGCGCAAGCATACCGATGAAAAGCCCAAAATCATATCCGTTTTGTCTTTTCGAGTCAAACACTTAAGCCCGTACACGCGCAAGCTTTCCGCGACCCCGTACGTTCCGCCTCTCTAGCCGTTGATTGCCCATGCCAGATTCCCTCAATCGCCCGCCACGCCTGATCCTGGCGTCGAGTTCGCCTTATCGCCGCGAGCTGCTCGAACGCCTGCGTGTGCCGTTCGATGTCGTCGTACCCGCGATCGACGAGACGCCGCTCGCCGGCGAGACGCCCGAAGTGACCGCTCTGCGCCTCGCGCAAGCCAAAGCTCGCGCGGTTGCCGGTGGACTCGGCGCCGGTGAGGCCGCGCTCGTAATCGGCTCCGATCAGGTCGCGACTTATGATGGCCTGCAAATCGGCAAGCCGGGCACCCACGCCAATGCGCTGGCGCAACTGCAGGCAATGCGCGGCCGCGAAGTGCAATTCCATAGTGCACTGTGCCTGTTCGACAGTCGCTCGGGGACAGTGCAAGCCGCCGACGTGATTACCCGCGTGCAATTCCGCGATCTGCCAGACGCCATGCTGGAGGCCTATCTGCTGGCCGAAACGCCGTACGACGTTGCAGGCAGCGCCAAATCCGAAGGACTCGGCATCGCGTTGCTCGAAGCCATCCATTCCGACGACCCCACCGCGCTCGTCGGCCTGCCGTTGATCGCACTGTCGCGCATGCTGCTCGCAGTGGGCTTTCCGCTTCTGGGGGCGCAATGACCGGCACGCTCTATCTGATTCCGAACACGCTCGGCGAAGGCGACGCCGAGGCGCTCGACGCCGTTCTGCCGGCGCCGGTACGCGCCCGCGCGGCTTCGCTTCACTATTACATCGGCGAAAACGCGAAAACCACGCGCGCGTTCCTGAAGAAAGTCGGCACGGAACGGCCGATCCAGGAAATCGAGATCCGTGAACTGAACGTCAACACGCCGGCCGGGGAGATCGATAAGCTACTCGCGCCGCTTCTCGCCGGCACCGACGCCGGTCTCGTCTCCGAAGCGGGCTGTCCGGCGGTCGCCGACCCCGGCGCCCTGCTGGTGCGCCGCGCGCATGAACGGGGAGTGAAAGTGGTGCCGTTCGTCGGCCCCAGTTCGATTCTGCTGGCCTTGATGGCTTCCGGGCTCAACGGCCAGAGCTTTGCGTTTCACGGCTACCTGCCGGTCGATGCCACGGAGCGAGCCAAGCGCCTGCGAGACCTCGAACAGCAATCACGCAAAGGCAAGCAGACGCAGATCTTCATCGAGACGCCCTACCGGAACCGCGCGCTGCTGGATACGTTACTGGCGACGTGTGCGCCGTCCACGCTCGTCTGCGTGGCGGTCGATCTGACGCTGGAAACCGAAACCATTGCCAGCCGCACCGTAGCCGACTGGAAGAAACAGCCTGCAATCGATCTGCACAAGCGGCCGGCCATTTTTCTGATCCTGGCCGTTTGATCCGGGCCAACCCGGGATAGGTATAAAAAAGCCCCGCGCGATCGTCAGACATCGATCGCGCGGGGCTTTTCACATCGGCACGTCAACAAATCAACACATCAACGCAGATTCAGCTTCCCGCCGAGCGCCATGGCGTGAACCGCACCACTGCCCACCGCCGCGCCGAATTTACGCGCAACGCGGTCCGTAATGCTCTCTTTCACCGTGTAGTCGACAATATCCGGCGCCTTAAAGAGGTCGCGCGCTACGTAATCCGCGTCGCCGAAACCATCGGCGAGACCGAGTTCGACGCTCTTTTGACCTGTCCAGAAAAGCCCTGAGAACATATCCGGCGTTTCATGCAGGCGCTTGCCGCGCCCCTGGCGAACGGCGTCGATAAATTGCGCGTGAATCTGATCGAGCATGTCTTGCGCGTGTTCGTCCATCTTCGGCGTTTCTGGCGAGAACGGGTCGAAAAAGCCCTTGTTCTCACCCGATGTGTGCAAACGGCGCTGAATTCCCAGCTTATCCATCAGGCCGGTAAAGCCGAAGCTATCCATCAGCACGCCGATCGAGCCGACGATGCTCGCTTTGTCCACGTAAATCTTGTCGGCCGCCGCGGCCGCATAATAGCCGCCCGACGCGCACATATCGCCCACGACGACGTAGAGCGGAATTGACGGATATTTGACGCGCAAACGACGAATTTCGCTGTAGATAATGCCCGCCTGCACCGGACTGCCACCCGGACTATTACAGCGCAGGATCACGCCGGCGGTGCCCGCATCGTCGAACGCACTTTGCAGCGCGGTGTTGATATCTTCCGCGTTCGCGTTCGTATCAGCGGAGATTTCACCGTCAAGCGATATCAAAGCCGTGTGGCGGCCGGTGGCAGCCACCTTATCACCGGACAAGTCGATGGCGGCCCATATTGCCAGCAGCAGGACGACGAGGAAAACGAAGCGGAAAAAGATTTTCCAGCGCCGCGCCGCGCGCTGCTCATTGATCGCGGCAAGAGCAATGCGCTCGAGCGCCGCGCGTTCCCAACCGGGCTCATCGGCAGGCGTGCGGGGGCGGCCTGTCAGGGACGGTTCCTTCGGCTCGGGAGTCAAATTGTCGGACATGCGGTGCAGTGGAAAGGTCGAAGAAGAGAAAAATCAGGGGGTGTCCGGACGCAGTTCGCCGTCAGGCAGCCAGAAAACCGCGCGGCCTTCCGGCGTATCGCGTTCGTCCACCTGAACGGGCCGCAATCTGCCGCCGCGGCACGGACCACCGACGCATTTGCCTGTGTCCGGCGCGTAAATCGCACCGTGTGTAGCGCACATCAAGTATAAACCGGACGATTCGAAGAACTGGCCCTCGGCCCAGTCCAGCTCCATCGGCACATGGGCGCAGCGGTTCAGGTAGCCGTAAGCGCGGCCATCATAGCGAACAAAAAATACGACGACGTCGCCTCCGCCAAGCTTCGCCCCGCGGCGCACGCCCGCGCCGCCGTCGACCAATTCCGCCGACGCGCAAATGCGAACCGCCTGCGCCGCTTCCGGTGTCTGCTCGCTCATGCGTTTTCTCGCAGCCAGCCCGACAGCACACTGACGCTCGACGCCACGAACTTCGGCGATAACGCACTCAACGAGCCCGCGGGATGCGCCCCATATGTGACACCGATGCCCGCGACACCCGCGTTGATCGCCATTTGCAGATCGTGCGTCGTATCGCCGACCATTACCGTGCGGGCGTTGTCCTGCCCTAGTTCACGCGTTAATTCGTGCAGCATGGCCGGGTGCGGCTTCGAGAAAGTCTCGTCGGCGCAGCGGGTGCCGTCGAACAGGCTCGTGAGGCGCGACTGGTCAAGCGCGCGATTCAGCCCGACGCGGCTTTTGCCCGTCGCCACCGCCAGTAGATAGCCCAGGTCGCGCAATTCCTGCAGCATTTCGCGCACACCGGCGAATAGCTCGGTGGTCTGATCCTTTACCAGATAGTGGAAGCGATAACGCTCGGCCAGCCGCGGATAGTCCGATGGGTCCAGCGTGGGCGCGGCAATTTGTAGCGCATCACGCAAACCGAGGCCGATGACGTAGCTCGCCGCCTCGTCGGCGGGAACCGGCAAGCCGAGATCGCGGCAAGCCGACTGGATGCTGCGCGTGATGTGGGCGGTCGAATCCATCAGCGTCCCGTCCCAGTCGAAGACGATCAGATCAAATTGCTCTCTAGCCATGCGGTGTCGTCTCCGGGTTTGACCCATTTCGTAATTCGTTGAGCTGCGCGATGAAGCTGCGGCATTCGGCCGGCAACGGCGCCTCGAACTGCAGCGGCGCGCCGGTTGCCGGGTGCGTGAGCTTCAACCGGTAGGCGTGCAGGAACATGCGCTTCAGGCCCGGCTTCGCATTGGCGCGCGCCAATGCCTTATTCAGCGCGAAGTCGCCATATTTGGCGTCGCCGACGATCGGCAGTTCCAGATGCTGCAAGTGGACACGGATCTGATGCGTACGCCCGGTCTTCAGTTCCGCCTCGAGCAGCGCGTACTCCGGCCAGCGGTCGATCAGATTGAAAACCGTGTGCGACGCGAGGCCGTCGGGCTGCACGCGCACGCGGCGCTCGCCGTCCGCGGTCAAATACTTGTGCAGCGGCTCCTTGACCGCGCGGCGGCGGCCCCAATCGCTCGCCCAGTCGCCGTGAACGCAGGCATAGTAGCGCTTATCCATCTTGTTCTCGCGAATCTGCTCGTGCAGATTGACGAGCGCCGAGCGCTTCTTGGCGAGCATCAGGATGCCGGAAGTCTCGCGATCGAGCCGATGTACCAATTCGAGGAATTTCGCCTGCGGACGCGCCTCGCGCATCTGCTCGATCACGCCGAACGCTACCCCGCTGCCACCGTGCACGGCCACGCCGGCTGGTTTGTCGATGACCAGCAGATGCTCGTCTTCGAAAATGATCTTGAAATGGGCGGCGGGCACCGGCGCCTGAGCGGCCGTTTCGCTCGGTTGGGCGACGCGAATGGGCGGCACACGCACCAGATCGCCTAATTCGAGCCGGTACTGCGCGTCTATCCGGCCCTTATTGACGCGGACCTCGCCGCTGCGCAGGATGCGGTAAATATGGCTTTTCGGCACGCCTTTACAGACGCGTAACAGGAAGTTGTCGATGCGCTGTCCGGCCGCACTGTCGTCGATCTCGATCATCGAGACCTGGTCGCTTGCGACCGATTTCTGGGATATTTTGCCTAACTCTTTCATTCTGAATATAATTTGCCCAGCAGTCTGCGGCGGCCGGCGCAGTGTTCGGAATTCGGGCGGATTGCGCAGGCGCAAGCGATAAACCGTTATTTTACTTGCGCCGGGGTCTGGTTGCTCACCCTGAAAATGAGATGCAACAAGTTGCACGCACGAAGTCAGTGCCCGGCAGGGACGGCGCCCATAGGCGCGTTCGGTCAAGGTCGGCTTCGACGGTAACGGAATTTTGGTAAAAAAGAATTTAACTTTCAGCTTCGGTATCGGGCGGTCTGACGCCCAGTTGTACGAGGCTGCAAGTTGCGAAAATACGGCGTGCGCCCGAGGCGTCTTGTAGAAAGTACAAGACATGGCGACGTCAAAATGAGGCGAGACACCCCCAGCAGGAAAAGACGCGCCGACTGCGCGAACTTCCCGCTGCGGCATGGCCGCAGCCTTCGACCCTCCGGTCACGCGCCCAGTTGGCGCACCGGCGCGAGTGGACGAAGGCTTTTGAAGGTCTGCCGGCAGAACCCGCGGCGTGTCGGGTCGTTATTTGAAGCCGTGTTCGCATGTGCCCTGCGGCACCGCGCCCATTTTTCAATGGGGCCGGGCCCTCTCAGGCAATTCTCCCGCCAGTTTTCCCGCTCCAGTGTGCTTGTGAAAACACAATAAGGCGCGGCATGCCGCTGCCCGCTTCGCTCTCGCGACTGACAACCGCGCAGCGATGGGCTGGCTAAGCCGCTCTGGAGCCGTTCAATGAAACGAATGTTGTTCAACGCGACGCAGCAGGAAGAACTGCGCGTCGCCATCGTCGATGGGCAAAAACTCATCGATATCGACATCGAAACCGCCGGGCGCGAACAGCGCAAAGGCAATATTTACAAGGGCATCATTACGCGCATCGAGCCGTCGCTCGAAGCCTGTTTCGTCAACTACGGCGAAGACCGCCACGGCTTTCTGCCGTTCAAGGAAGTCGCCCGCCAGTATTTCCGCGACGGCGTCGACATGCGCTCGGCGCGCATCCAGGACGCCCTCCGCGAAGGCCAGGAACTGATCGTTCAGGTCGAAAAGGAAGAGCGCGGCAACAAGGGCGCAGCCCTCACCACCTTCATCTCGCTCGCCGGCCGGTATCTGGTTCTGATGCCGAACAACCCGCGCGGCGGCGGCGTGTCGCGCCGGATCGAAGGCGACGACCGTCAGGAACTGCGCGAAACCATGGCGCAGCTGCAATTGCCGGAAGGCATGAGCATCATCGCGCGCACAGCCGGCATTGGCCGCAGCGCCGAAGAGCTGCAGTGGGACCTGAACTACCTGATGCAACTGTGGCGCGCGATCGAAGCTGCGTCGCAGAGCGGTTCGAACGGTCAGCCGATGCTGATTTATCTCGAATCGAGCCTCGTGATCCGCGCGATTCGCGACTATTTCCAGCCGGATATCGGCGAAATCCTGATCGACACCACTGAAATTCATGACCAGGCACGCGCCTTCATGGATATCGTGATGCCGGACAATGTCAGCAAGGTGAAGCGGTATCACGACGACGTGCCGCTCTTCTCGCGCTTCCAGATCGAACACCAGATCGAAACGGCGTACTCGCGCACGGTGCCGCTGCCCTCGGGCGGCGCGATCGTGATCGACCACACCGAAGCACTGGTCGCGATCGACGTGAACTCGGCCCGCGCCACCAAGGGCGCCGACATCGAGGAAACCGCCGCGCGCACCAACCTCGAAGCCGCCGACGAAGTCGCCCGCCAATTGCGCCTGCGCGATCTGGGCGGCCTGATCGTGATCGACTTCATCGACATGGAATCGGCCAAGAGCCAGCGTGAAGTCGAGCAACGCCTGAAAGACGCGCTGAAGCACGACCGTGCGCGCGTCCAGATGGGCAAGATCTCGCGTTTCGGCCTGATGGAACTGTCGCGCCAGCGTCTGCGCCCGGCCCTGTCCGAAGGCAGCCACGTGACCTGCCCGCGCTGTAACGGCACGGGTCACATCCGCGATACCGAATCGTCCGCGCTGCAAGTGCTGCGGATCATTCAGGAAGAAGCGATGAAGGAAAACACCGCGGCAATTCACTGCCAGGTGCCGGTCGAAGTGACCGCCTTCCTGCTGAACGAAAAGCGCGCTGAAATCAACAAGATCGAGTCGCGCTTCAAGGTCAACGTCGTCCTGATTCCGAACAAGCATCTCGATACGCCGCATTACAAGCTCGAGCGTCTGCGTCACGACGACGCGCGCCTCGACGAACCGCGCGCTTCGTGGAAGATGGCCGAAGAAGCGGCCCGCGAGCTCGAATCGGAAACCGGTTACAGCAAGCGCACCGAAGAAGCAAAGCCGAAGCAGGAAGCGGCGGTCAAGGGCATCACGCCTGAAAAGCCGGCGCCGAGCGCACCGGTTCGCCCTGTCGCCGCCCCGGCTCCGGTCGCGGTCACGCCGGCAAGCGGTGGGTTCATCGGCTGGCTGAAGAATCTGTTCGGCATGCAGCCGGCGGCACCGGCGCCTGTCGCGCCGGCTACGACCGACAAGCAGACGCGTCCGCAACGCGGCGAACGCACGGAGCGCGGTGAGCGCACCGGTGAACGCGGTGGCGATCGCAACCGCAATCGCCGTGGCGGCGCAGGCGGCCGCGATGCAGCGGGCCGTGGCGAAGGCGCGACCGGCGGCCGTCAGGCTCAAGGCCAGCAGCCGTCGCAGCGTCGCGAGGAACGCGAACCGCGTGAAGCACGTGAAGGCCGTGAGCCGCGTGAAGCGCGCGAGCCGCGTGGCAACCGCGAGCCGCGTGAGGCCCGCGAAGGCCGTGAACCGCGCGAAACCCGCGAGCCGCGTGAAGGTCGCGAGGGTCGCGAAAACCGTGACCGCGAGAATCGCGGCAACGACCGTGCGGAAGCCGTCGAAGGCGCACCGCGCGCTGAACGTGGCGAGCGCGGCGAACGTCCGGAGCGTGGCGAACGGCGTGAACGTGGTGATCGCGCTGAACGTGGCGAGCGCCGCAAGCCGCAAGCTGAAGCCACCGAGTCTCTGACGCAAAGCGACGCTCAACCGGCGGAAGAACTGGCGCAAAACCAGACCGCCTTGGGCGAAAACGGCGCGCCGATCGATCAGGAAGCCGTTGCACGTGAAGGTGAAGAGCGTCGTCGTCGCCGTCGCGGCCGTCGCGGTGGTCGTCGTGAGCGTGAAGAGGACGTGAACGGCAACCTCGCAGCGGACGTCGCGGAAGCTGAAGGCGACAATGCCAGCGTTGCCGACGAAGCGCCGGTGCGCACCGCGCATCAACCTGTCGAGCACAAGACGGAAGTCAACGAGGCGAAGGACGTGACGCCGGTAGAGGTGGTGGTCGCCGCTGTCGCGACTGAAACCGCGGTGGTCACCGAACTGCACGCGGCTACCGAAGCGCCGGCTCTGGCTGTCGAAAAGGCTGCGAAGACGGAAACGGTCGTCCCGGTAGCGCAAGCGCCGGCGACTCCGGCTGCTGTCGAACCGGTCGCCGAAACGCCGGTAGCGCCCGCCGCTGCCGTGCCGGTCGAAGCAGCGCAAGCCGCGCCGGCCGTCAGCGAGACGGTTTCGCTGGTTGAACCGGTCGCACGCTTTGAAGCACCGGCTCAGCCTCAAGTCGAAACGCCGGTATTGGCGTCGCCTGTCGAAGCACAAGCTGCGCCGGCCCCGGTCGAAACCGCCGCTCCGGTTGCGGCCGTCGAAGCTCCGGCGGCTCAGCCTGTGTTGCATGCCGAGATCGCCGAAACGCAGCCGGTTGTGGCCGCGGTCGAGCCGACGGTGATCGAGCCCGCGCCTGTCGCAGTTGCACCGCAAGCACCGCGTCATGGCGCCGTGTCGGCGGAAGCCTTGAAGCCGGTGCTGGAACAAGCCGGTCTCGTCTGGGTGAACACCGACGCCGACAAGCTTCGCGCCGCTCAGGAAGCGGCCGCGCAGACGGTCAAGCCGGCTCGCGTGGTGCGCGAGCGTAAATCGTTGCCGCCGCTCGACAGCGCGCCGATGCAACAAGTGGAAACGGGTAAGCACCCGCAGTAAGCTGCCCCGCTCCACCAGCAAAGCCCGCCTTCATGGCGGGCTTTTTTTATGCGCAGCGCGGGCGCGCCGGTGGCATGCACCTCCCCGTATACCCGACACCGCCGGGGGGTCCCACTGCCTTTTGAGGCATTTCCGATAGAATGAATATCTAGCTTTGAGTTCAAGCACAAAGTTCAAGCACTGAGTTCAAGCACTGAGCAAAGCAAACACGCGAAGCAATTAAGCGAAGCAATCATGTCCCGACGCATCATCCCTGTTGCCGATTTCAGCGCTGTGCCGGTTATCAGCGGCCCCGTGCAGACGCCTAGCGGCGCGCTGCACGACAAGCTCGCGCGGCCGCTGCGCGACCTGCGCATTTCGGTCACGGATCGCTGCAATTTTCGGTGCGTCTACTGCATGCCGCGCGAGGTGTTCGACAAGGACTACACCTTTTTGCCGCACAGCGACTTGCTGAGCTTCGAGGAAATCGAACGGGTGGCGCGAATCTTCGTCGCGCATGGGGTCGAAAAAATCCGTCTGACGGGCGGCGAACCGTTGTTGCGCAAGAATCTCGAATTCCTGATCGAGCGGCTCGCGCAACTCACCACGCCGGCGGGCCGTCCGCTCGATCTGACGCTGACCACCAACGGTTCGCTGCTGGCGCGCAAGGCGCGCAGCCTGAAAGACGCCGGTTTGACCCGCGTCACGGTGAGCCTGGACGCGCTCGACGACACGCTGTTTCGCCGCATGAACGACGCCGACTTCGCCGTCGCGGACGTGCTGGACGGCATTGCCGCCGCGCATGCGGTGGGGCTCGCGCCGGTCAAGGTGAACATGGTCGTCAAACGTGGCACGAACGATAGTGAAATCGTGCCGATGGCGCGTCATTTCAAAGGCTCGGGCGCAGTGTTGCGCTTTATCGAATACATGGACGTCGGCACGTCGAACGGTTGGAACATGACCGAAGTGCTGCCGTCCGCCGACGTGGTCACACGCATCGCCGAGCACTTCCCGCTCGCGCCGCTCGAAGCGCACAGCGCCGCCGAGACCGCCCAGCGTTGGGGTTATGCGGACGGCAGCGGCGAGATCGGCGTGATTTCGAGCGTGACACGTGCGTTTTGCGGCAGTTGCACGCGAGCGCGTCTGTCCACAGAAGGCAAGCTCTATCTGTGCCTGTTCGCGTCCTCGGGGCACGACCTGCGCGCGCTGGTGCGCAACGGCGCGAGCGACGCCGGTATCGCCACCGCCATCGCCGAAATCTGGCAAGGCCGCGGCGACCGGTATTCGCAGCTGCGCGGCAGCAACCCGGCCGATTCAGGCGCGCGCGACGGCCGTCGGGTCGAAATGTCGTACATCGGCGGCTGAGCGGCGGCGCATGAGACCGACGCGCGAACACATCACCGGCCTGTTGCTCGCGGGCGGACGCGCCACACGCATGGGCGGCGCCGACAAGGGGCTGCAAACGCTGCACGGCGAGCCGCTCGCCAGCCATGTACTCAAGCGCCTCGCACCGCAAACCGGCGCGTTGCTCATCAGCGCCAATCGGCATGCCGAAGCTTACGCCGCACTCGGTGCGCCATACGGCGCCACGGTCGTGGCCGATACGCTGGCCGGATTTCCGGGCCCGCTGGCAGGTCTGCTCGCGGGCTTGCGAGCAGCGGGAACCGGCTATGTGCTCAGCGCACCCTGCGACTCGCCGTGGCTTCCCGCCGACCTCGCCGAGCGTCTTGCGCGCGCGCTCGACTCGAACGGCGCCGATATCGCCACGGCCGCCACCTCCGACGCACACGGTCAGTTGTCCCTGCACCCCGTTTTCGCACTGTTGCGCACGGGTCTCGCGGACGATCTGGCGGCCTTTCTGGAGGCCGGCGAGCGCAAAGTCCGCGCGTGGTACGCGCGCCACAAGACGGAGGAAGTCGTCTTTACCGACGAGCGCGCGTTTTACAATATCAATTCGCTACAAGAACTCGCCGACCTCGAACGTGATTGAGGCCCCGGTTGAAATCCCGCTCCGGCCGCACGGCAACTGCCGCTGCCGCCTCCGGTCGCGACGTCCCGCTCTTCATGACCACGCCTAACGAATTCTCCCGCTGCGTCGCGCAGTACGATCCTCACGCGCTACCCGTGTCAGCCGCTCAGGCGATTGTTCGCCAGTGGGCCGCACCGGTCACGGCTACTGAACGCGTGCCCCTGCGCGATGCGCTCGACCGCGTGCTCGCGGCGGATATCGTGTCGCCAATCGACGTGCCTTCGCACGACAACTCCGCCATGGACGGCTACGCGTTCAAGAGCGCGGCACTCACCACCGGCGGCGCCACCGTCGAGTTGACGGTGGCCGGAAAAGCGCTCGCCGGGCATCCGTTCACGGGCCGCGTCGAAACCACACAATGCGTGCGCATCATGACCGGCGCCTGCATGCCGGCCGACTGCGACACGGTCGTGCCGCAGGAGGTGGTCGAGCGCGACGCCGACTCGGGTTCGATCCGCTTCGCCGCCAACGCCGTGGCAGCCGGCGCGAACCGGCGTCTCGCCGGCGAAGATCTCGCGCGAGGCCACGCCGCACTGCGCTCGGGCCGTATCATGCGCGCGTCGGACCTTGGTTTGCTGGCCTCGCTCGGCATCGGCGAAATCAATGTCAAGCGGCGCTTGCGCGTGGCCTTCTTCTCCACCGGCGACGAATTGCGCTCGCTCGGCGAGCCGCTCGACGCGGGCTGCGTGTACGACAGCAATCGCTACACGCTGTTCGCCATGCTGCGGCGCCTGAACATCGACACGCTCGATCTCGGCGTGGTGCGCGACGAGCCCGCCGCGATGGAAGCCGCCTTGCGCAGCGCGGCGGCGAGCGCCGACGTGGTGCTCACCTCGGGTGGCGTCTCGGTCGGCGAGGCCGATTTCACCAAACAACTGCTGCAAACTTTCGGCGACGTCGCCTTCTGGAGTCTCGCCATGCGGCCGGGCCGGCCGCTCGCCTTCGGCCGCGTCTGGTCCGGCGAGCGACCCGGGCTCGGGCTTCCCGCGTTATTTTTCGGTTTGCCGGGCAATCCGGTCGCCGTGATGGTGACCTTCTATCAGATCGTACGAGAGGCGCTGCTGCTAATGTCGGGCGCAACGCCGCAACCGTTGCCGTTCATTCACGCCCTGAGCCGCAAGGCCATCCGCAAGCGCGCCGGCCGCACCGAGTTCCAGCGCGGCGTAGCCGAACAGGACGCGCACGGACAATGGCATGTCACGCCAACCGGCTCACAAAGTTCCGGCGTGCTGAGTTCGATGAGCGAAGCCAATTGCTTCATCGTGCTCGGGCACGATGAAGGCGAGATTGCGCAAGGGGAGCGCGTCGCCATCATGCTGTTCGACGGCCTCATCTGACGCCCGGCTCACGCCTCGCTCTCACCAGCGGCCATTCATAGCTTTACCCATTACCACTACGACACACGGGTTTGACTTACATGAAAAAACAGATTTCGTTCATTGCACCAGGACAGACAGCCAAAGCACTGATCCTCGTGTACCTGACGTTTTCGGTACCGATCGTGCTGCTGGGCGTACTGGTGGCGTTCGTGCGCTATGGTTCGGTGGAACTGAGCACGGTGTTCAGCGCGCTGCTGCTGAATGCGATTCTCGGCTTCGTCCTGCTATGGATCGCCTGCCATGCCTACAACTGGGTTGCGTCGCGCTTCGGCGGAATTGAAATCCAACTGACCGACGCCCCGGAAGAAGCGTAATGCCCGCGACGATCCGCGCCGCCACGCCTGCCGACACCAGCGCGATCTTCGCGCTGACGTACGAGCTCGCGGAATTCGAAAGCCTCACGCACGTCTTCGTCGCAACCGAAGAGGGCTTGCGCGACGCGCTGTTCGGCGCGCGGCCTTCCATTGAAGCGCTGGTAGCGGAGAACGAAGGACGCATCGTCGGCTATGCGCTGTTCTTCCACAATTACTCGAGTTTCGTCGGCAAGCGCGGACTATATCTCGAAGACGTCTACGTACAACCCTCGCAACGCGGCAGCGGTCTGGGCACCGCGTTGATTCAACGCCTCGCCGCCCTGGCGGTGGAACGGCAATGCGCGCGCTTCGAATGGACCGTGCTCGACTGGAACCGGCAGGCCATCAGCTTCTATGAAAAGATGGGCGCGACCGTCATGCCCGACTGGCGCGTGGTGCGCCTGACAGGTGACGCGCTTGAACAGTTGGCAACAAGCGCGCGTGCCTGAGTGATTGGCGAGCGGAGCTTCACGCCGGGTTCCGCCACACCTGACCGTTAGCCCCGTACCCTCATTGCTCTTCGGGCTCCGCACCCGAGAGCGCATCGCCGAGCAACCCGCTCGCCTCCTCGCCCGGTAATGCCTCGACATCGCGCAGTCTGCGGCTCATGACACGCGTGCGCGTTTCCGCCGCTTCGATAGAACGCGTGACGGTTTCCAGTTGCGCCTTTGTCTTCGCCAGCACGTCACCGAATTTGCCGAACTCCGTTTTCACCGCGCCGAGCACCTGCCACACCTCGCTCGACCGCTTTTCGATCGCGAGCGTGCGAAAACCCATCTGCAGACTGTTGAGCAATGCGGTCAGCGTAGTCGGACCGGCGATCGTCACGCGATAGTCGCGTTGCAGCAGGTCCGTCAGGCCCGGCCGGCGCAACACCTCCGCGTACAGGCCCTCGGTCGGCAGGAACAGCAACGCGAAATCCGTGGTGTGTGGCGGCGACACGTATTTCTCCGCAATCGTGCGGGCCTCGGCGCGAATCCGCGCTTCGAGCGCGCGGGAGGCTTCTTCCACCGCGACTGGATCGGCGCGCTCCTGCGCTTCGATCAGACGCTCGTAGTCTTCACGCGGAAACTTGGCGTCGATGGGCAGCCAGACCGGCGTGGCCACGCCGCCCTGCTCCGCGCGCCCGGGCAACTTGATCGCAAACTCGACGCGCTCCGTGCTTCTCGGCACGGTCGCAATGTTCTTCGCGTACTGGTCGGCGGTGAGCAGTTGCTCCAGTAACGCTTCCAGCTGCACTTCGCCCCACGTACCGCGTGTCTTCACATTGGTGAGCACTTTCTTCAGGTCGCCGACACCGGCCGCCAGCGTCTGCATCTCGCCCAGTCCGCGGTGCACCTGCTCGAGCCGGTCGGACACGAGCTTGAACGATTCACCCAGACGCTGTTCGAGCGTGGCGTGCAGTTTTTCGTCGACGGTGCGGCGCATTTCCTCGAGCTTGACCGAGTTGTTCGCCTCGATATCCTTCAGCCGCTGTTCGATGGTTGCGCGCACCTCGGCGAAACGGCGATCGTTCGCCTCCGTGAGTTGCCCCAGTTGCAGGCTCAGCGTGTCGCCGAACTGCTTGAGCGAGCGGCCCTGCTCGTCGCGCGCCTGCTGGGCCTGCGCCTGCAGACTGTGACGCACGGCGTCGAGCTGCTGGGCGAACCCGTCGATCTTGCCGCCCTGCACCGTCGTCATACTGCTGAACTGCGCCGCCAGCGTCTGCTGAAAGTGCGCGAAGCCGCTGCTCTGTTCAGTACGCGACACCCGCGCGGTCTCGGTGATGTCATTGCGCAGTTGCCGTTCGAGACGCTCGTAGGCGTGTGCTTGCGCGTCGGTCGAGGCGTCCAGCCGCTCGTTGAGCAGTTCGAACTGCTCGCTCTCTTGCGCGCGGCTGTGGCCTCGCATCAGAAGGGCCAGCGCAATGACCAATGCGACCGCCAGCACTGCGACGGCCGCCACCAGAATCATTGTCATGAACGCGCCTTGCCGATGACCTCGGGATTGATCGGATTCGGCGGCCGGCCCGCGCGCGGGCCTGCGCCCAGGCCCGCGATCAGATTGTCCGCGGCGAGATTCGCCATGGCGCGGCGCGTGGCTTCGGTCGCGCTGGCAATGTGCGGCGTCAGCACGACATTCGGCACGCTCAGCAAGTCCTGGTTCAGATTCGGCTCGCCTTCGAACACGTCGAGACCGGCGGCGGCGATCTGCTTCGAGCGCAAGGCCTCGACGAGCGCCGCGTCGTCGACAATGCCGCCGCGCGCGATGTTGGTGAGCGTCGCGGTCGGCTTCATCAGCGCGAGTTCGGCGGCGCCGATCGTGTGATGGTTATCCTTCGTGTACGGAAGGACGAGCACGACGTGATCGGCACGCCGCAACAGGTCCTCTTTCGACGCGTATTCCGCGTTCAGCTCGGCTTCTATCTCCGGCGCGACGCGCGAACGATTGTGATAGATCACCTGCATGTTGAAGCCCTTTGCACGACGCGCCAACGCCTGGCCGATGCGGCCCATGCCGATCACGCCGAGCGTCGAGCCGTACAGGTCGCTGCCGAGAAAACCGTCATACGCCCACTTCTGCCATTTGCCCGCGCGCAGCCAGTGCTCCGATTCGGCGATACGGCGCGCCGCCGCCATCATCAGGGCCCAGCCGAAGTCCGCCGTCGACTCGTTCAACACGTCCGGCGTATTGGTGCCGAGCACATTGGCCGCGGTGAAGGCGGCCATGTCGAAATTGTTGTAGCCCACCGCCATGTTCGACACCACGCGCAGACGCGGCGCCGCCGCGAGTACGCCCGCGCCGACCGGATCGCCCGCGGTGAGCGCGCCGTCCTTGTCCGCGAGACGACGCGTCAGTTCGTCGGCGGACAATACGTCGCCCTGATTCCAGTCGACGTCGAAATACTGTTTGAGCCGTTCGATCACGTCAGGAAAGATTGGACGGGCGACGAGGATCTTCTGCATTGCAATTCTCCGTATAGCGCGTCGAGTTCGATTGCCTCGGCGTCAGAAAAAAAGCCAGCCGGTCACGAGGAACAACGGCAGCAACACCGCCGCGGACCAGCCCAGATACGCGAAAAAACCCGGCATGCGCACGCCGCGCGATTCCGCGATTGCCTTCACCATGAAGTTCGGCGCATTGCCGATATACGTGTTCGCACCCATGAACACCGCGCCAGCCGAGATCGCCGCGAGCGTGGTGGCGCCGGTGGTCATGAGCGTCTGCGCGTTGCCGCCGGCCAGGTTGAAGAACACGAGGTAGGTCGGCGCATTGTCGAGAAACGAAGACAGCAGCCCGGTCATCCAGAAGTACATCAAATCGTGCGGCTGGCCCGATGCGTCGTTGACCAGATGGACGATGCCGGCAAAGGCGCCCGCCTCGCCGGCACGCAGGATCGTGATGACCGGCGCGATCGTCACGAAGATGCCGGCGAACAGCTTGGCCACCTCTTCGATCGGCGCCCAGTTGAAGTCGTTGCCCGCGCGCGCCGTACGCGGCGTGAGCACCAATGAAAGCAACGTGACCCCTAGCAGCGCGGCATCGCGCACGGCATTCTGCAGCGCGAGGTGCGTGCCGAACACGTCGAACTCCACGCCCGGCTTCCACAGCCCGCTCATCAGCACGAGCCCGACTACCGCGGCGAGAAGCACGAAATTGATCTTGCCGTCGATGCCGAGCAGCGGCGAGTCAGGCGTGGGATCGAGAAAGCGCGAGCGCTCTTCCTCACGCCGATGAAAGTAGTACGAGTCGAGCGCATAGAACCCGATCAGCAGCACGCCGCAAATGAACAGCATGGGCAGCATCAGATGCGTGGTGGTCCAGAAAAAGCTCACGCCCTGCAAAAAGCCGAGAAAGAGCGGCGGGTCGCCCAGCGGCGAGAGCGAGCCGCCCGCGTTCGCCACGAGGAAGATGAAGAACACGACTACATGAACCACGTGCTTGCGATTGTCGTTGGCGCGCAGTAATGGACGGATCAGCAGCATGGCCGCGCCGGTCGTGCCCATGATGCTGGCTAGCAGCGTGCCGAGCGCGAGAATTCCCGTGTTCAGACGCGGCGTGCCATGCAGATTGCCGCGCACGCAGATGCCGCCCGCCACGGTGTACAACGCGGTTAGCAGCACAATGAACGGAATGTATTCTTCTAGCAACGCATGCACGAGCGTGCCGAATGCGACGCCTGTACCGAAGGTGAGCGCGAACGGCACGAGGAACGCAAGCGCCCAGGCAGCCGCGATCTTGCCGAAATGGTGATGCCAGAACGCCGGCGCGATCAGCGGAAATACCGCGATCGACAGCAGCACGCCTGCGAATGGCAGCCCCCACAGCGCCGACAAAGTGGCGCCATCGAGCGTAGCGGCAGACGCCAGTTGCGGCCAGCCGGCCAGCGCCAATGCAGCCGCGAACCCCATGCCCGTCCAGACGGCATGTCCTTTCATAGCGTTGAAATCCTTGTTATTGCCGGCAGCCGCGCGTGGGCACATGCGCCACGTGGCACGGGCCGCGCTTGCCGTTCAGGCGCCCTGCACGACGATCACATGCACGCGGTAAGGCCCATGCGCGCCGAGCACGATGGTCTGCTCGATATCCCCGGTGCGTGAAGGCCCGGAGACAAAATTGACCGCGCGTGGAAGTTCGCCGCGTTCTTTGCGGATCAGACCGAACGCCTCTTCATGACCCGAGACGATGCGTGAAGCCGGCACGATAGCAATATGCGTTTCAGGCAGCAGACCAGCGGACGCATAAGTTTCCGGTCCCGACAGCAACACGAGCGTGCCGGTTTCGGCGCTCGCGCAGAAGCAGCCGGTCAGGCCGACCACGTCGCCATCTTGCGGCTTGCGGAATTCGACAGTGAGGCCGGCTTCGGCCCACTGCAAATCCTGCAGCGTTTGCCAGGCGATTGCCTGCAACGGCAACGCATGTTGCGTGAGGTAGCGATGCGCCGCGGCCGGCACGTCGCCCAGTGCCTGAACCGATTCGACGGTGGTCGCCATCTTCCGGGCCTGTTCGACGAAGCGCGCAACGAGGTCGGCCGGCATCTCCGGACGCGGCCCGGCAGGATGGCGCGCCAGGTAGTCCGCCGCCGCCTCGCGCTCGGCAGCGGACGGCTCCGGCTCGCGCCCTTGCGCCGCGCGGATGCGCGCCAGTATGTTGCGTCGGGCAATCGATGTATCCATGTGCGAAATCCTCGTGTCGACAGCCGTTCGGGATGGCGGGAATTATACCGGCCGCCCCGCGCGCGGCCACCCTGGCCAAACGGGATATTGCCGCGTATCGCACACGCGGCTTACGCTATAGCCCACTGCAATAGCCAGCTGCGAGCCGCGTTACTTCGCCGCCTCTTCCTCGGGCTGCGCAATGCCGAACACCTGGCGCAGGTAAGCGAGGTAAGCCTTGTCTTCGCACATGTTCTTGCCCGGCGAGTCCGACAGTTTCGCCACCGGCTGGCCGTTGCAGCGAACCATTTTGATGACGATCTGCAGCGGGTTATAGCCGAGGTCGTTGGTCAGATTCGTGCCCACGCCGAACGCCAGCTTGCAGCGGCCGCGGAAGCGCTCATAGAGCTGCAGCACTTTCGGAATGTCGAGTGCGTCGGAAAATACGAGGATCTTGGTGCGCGGATCGCAGCGATTCGCTTCGTAGTGCTTGAGCAGACGTTCGCCCCACTCGAACGGATCGCCCGAATCATGGCGCGCGCCGTCGAACAGCTTGCAGAAATACATGTCGAAGTCGCGCAGGAACGCCTCCATGCCGTACACGTCGGAGAGCGCGATACCCAGGTCGCCGCGGTATTCCTTGGCCCACATTTCGAAGCCGAAGATCTGCGAGTCGCGCAGCCGCGGGCCGAGCGCCTGGCACGCCTGCAGATATTCATGCGCCATCGTGCCGAGCGGCGTGAGGCCGTGCTTCATTGCGTAGAAGACGTTGCTGGTGCCGGCGAACTGCTCGCCGAGGCCCTCTTTGAGCTTGAGGATCACTTCCTCGTGCCATTGCTTCGAGAAGCGGCGGCGCGTGCCGTAGTCGGCGATCTTGCAGTCGGCGAATTCCGGACGCGCGCCGAGCAGCTGGATCTTGTCGACGAGGCGGCCGCGCCCTTCGCTGTAGTCCGGCTTTTGCTGTGTATTGCGGAAGTAGACCTCGTTGACGATCGCGAGCATCGGGATCTCGAACAGGATCGTATGCAGCCACGGTCCCTTGATCTCGATGTCGATTTCGCCATTGCCCTTCGGCGACGGTTCGATCGAAATGTATTTTTCGTTCAAATGGAACAGCGCGAGAAACTCGATGAAGTCGCCCTTGATGAAGCGCATGCGGCGCAGGTAGTCGAGTTCGTCGTCGGTAAAGCGAAGCTGGCAGAGCTTGCGCACTTCCTCGCGAATCTCGCCGATATACGGAACGAGATCGACATTCGGCGTACGGCAACGGAAGCGATATTCCACGTTCGCCGCGGGAAAGTGATGCAACACCACTTGCATCATCGTGAACTTGTACAGATCGGTGTCGAGCAGCGAAGTAATAATCATGATGGTGCGAACTGGACTGCAGGAAAAACGGAAGGCCCGACACGAAAGGCCCGACTCAACCATGCGCATACGGCGCGCCCCGTGCGCACCGACCTGACGCATGTTACCCGAATGCCGCCGGATTCCGCGCGCCGCCGGGCGCTCGCACCGCGCGCCCGAAGAAGGTCTCCGTGGGTGAGCGCCGCAAAGCAGGTGGCCTTCAGCGCGCCATAAACTAATCACGAAAACGTATAAAAGGCATGGTGCGATGCTGCATGCGCCTCTTGACGTTACGATACAATAGCGCTTTTGGCGTTTGCGCCTCCCCAGATACCGCATGCAGGAGCTGCCTGAATGACTCACGTTGTGACCGAAAGCTGCATCAAGTGCCGCTATACCGACTGTGTCGATGTGTGCCCGGTGGACTGCTTTCGCGAAGGTCCCAACTTCCTCGCGATCGACCCCGATGAATGCATCGACTGCGCAGTGTGCGTAGCCGAATGCCCGGTGAACGCCATCTATGCCGAAGAAGACGTGCCGGGCGACCAGCAGAATTTCATCGAGCTGAATGCCGATCTCGCGAAAAGCTGGCCGAGCATCACCAAGACCAAAGCACCGCTGCCCGAAGCCGACGAGTTCAAGGACGTAAAGGAAAAGCTCGAGCTGCTCGTACGTTGAGTCTCGCAGCACGTCACATACGCAGCGGACTTCGAATGAAATCGAGATGAACGCAGGGTATTGACAGCCGCTTAAGCTCCTCCTACAATTTCGTTTCTCTGCTGTTGTTGTTC